>JAKEEX010000244.1 GCA_022616315.1 Myxococcaceae bacterium | reverse complement strand
GGAGAGGTGCGCCCGCTGCCCGTGCCCATGCTGGTGGCGCTGGTGTGGGGAAGCCTCGTGCAACTCTTCCGGCAGCGGGCCAGCGACGAGTACCGGCCCTCCGAGGAGGAGGCGCTTGAGGTGGGAGAGGCGCTGCTGGCGGCCCTGCTGCGGCCCCCACCAGCACAGCCCCCGGGCGGTGGCTTCCGCTTCAATGGTGCAGACGCGGAGCTGGAGCTACCGGGCGACGATTGGGGCAGCGCAGCGGCAGATGGTGCGTCTGCGCAAGACGGCGCAGCGCTGTCGGGTTGCTGCGCGGGCGGTGCGGAGGCAGACGGTGCGTCTGCGCAATCAGGGACGGAGCTGCTGGGCATCTGTGCGAGCAGTGCAACGACAGATGGCGTGTCTGCGCAAGAAGGCGCGGCGCTGTCGGTCAGCTGTGCGGGCGGTGCGGAGGCAGAGGGTGCGTCTGCGCAAGAAGGCGCGGCGCTGTCGGTCAGCTGTGCGGGCGGTGCGGTGATTGGCGCCTTCGCACCCGGTCGAGCGGTAACGTCGGGCTGCGGTGCGGGTGCTGCGGTGGCAGCAGGGACGTCTCCGCACCATGAAGAGGCGGCGTCGGGTTGCTGGGCCGGCGGTGCAGCTGCAGACCGCGCGTCTGCGCGAGCAGGCACGGAGTTGTCGGGCGGCTGTGCGCAGGGTGCGACGGAGGAACGGGCGTCTCGACACCGTGATGAGTCGGCGTCGGGCTGCAGCGCCGGCAGAGCTGCGGTGCATGTGCGGACCGAGCAGACCTCCGCAGCAACATCACGCAGCAGTGGCGTGGCTGGTGCGGTGGTGAGGAGACGTCTGCGCGAGGTGTGGTGTCAACGCCGGGTCGTCGAGCGGGCCGTGCGGGCGGTGCGATGGCTGAATCGCCGTCTGTTCAGAGCGCCGAGCCGACGTCGGATTTCGGTACCGGAAGAGCGGGAGAAGGGGGAACTGCGCTCGCCAGAGGAGCACCGTCCTCAACTGCGCGCACACCACTCTGCGTGCTCTGCGGTCCGAGCTCCCGACATCTCCTGCCACCATCACCGGCGCTCATGGGCGAGCGCGCGGAGGACCGACGGCGCGGCCCAGGGCGGCCTGGCGAGCCAGGCACTCAGCACCTGGCCGTCAGGCGCGCCTGGAGGGCCGTTGCGTCCTCCATCTGCACCTGCGCGCTGCAGCGCTCGCTGCGCAGCTCCTGGGCGAGCCGCTCGTCGTGGACCTGTGGTCCGAGCAGGGCATCCCCCATGAGCGCGGACCGTGCGTGCAGGGACACCTGCGCGTCCATGTAGCCGAGGTCGAAGCGCTCGCCCTGCAGGGGTCGGAGGAGCGCCAGAATCTGCCGGACCTCGGCCTGCAGCTGCTCGCTCAGCGCGCTCGGCTCCGGCGTGATGCCCTGCTGGCGGAGGAGTGTGTTCAGGCGCCGGAGGGAGGCGGTGTGCTCGGCCACCATGCGCGCGGCGTAGGCGCGCGTGTCGGCCATGCTGGCCTGACGGCGGGCGAGCTCTCCCGCAAGCACGGTGCTGGCGCTCACCACCCGCAGCACCTCGGCAATCTGCGCGTCGCTGAGCGTGGGACGCTCCACGCGCACGCCGGTCCCCAGCACCGCCTCCTCGTCGATGCCGCTGTCCCCCACCTCCGTGTCTCCACTGAGGGCCGCTGACAGCAATGCCTCAGTCATCCACCACGCCACCCGTGCGCCCTGCCTCAGCTCCATGCGGGCCTCCTGTCGTGCGCGGGTGAGAGAACGTGGGGCACTGTGCGGCGGGGGCACAATGGACCACGAGCCACTGGTGCGTCGCACCCGTGGACAGTGCATCGGGCCCGGGGCGCAGCGGCGCATCCACGGCACGGCAGGTCAACCCCGGCCGGGATCGGCGGGAGGCGACGGAGTTGGAGCCTGGATGCACGGCCCCTCACCGAAGCCCCTCTCCCAGAGCGAGAGGAAGAGGGTGCGAGAGGGAGAGAGTGCGTGCGCGTTACGGGCTGAGGACCGCACCGGGCAGGCCGGCGCCCACGGCAGGGGCGGGCGAGGGTGCGGGCTCCGTCGGTGACACCGGCGCCGCGGGCTGGGCGAGCACGGGGCGGCCCTCCGCGAGCGGCGGCAGCGGCAGCGCGTCCACCCTCACCAGCGCCTCCTGCGCCTTCGGGGCGGCGCCCTCGGGGAGGCCCACGTTCGCGCGCGCGACGAAGCGCTGGCTCGCGGGCGTCAGCCGCTCGAGGAAGGGCTGGGGCCGCAGGCCCATCACCAG
>JAKEEX010000025.1 GCA_022616315.1 Myxococcaceae bacterium | reverse complement strand
CGAGAGGAAGGCGCGGCCCGTGGAGAGGAGTGCACGCACGAAGCCGTCGTAGCGCATCTGCTCCGTGTAGCGCTCGGCCCAGTCCGGGAAGCGCTCGGGGTGGACGAAGTCCGAGCGCTGTCCTTGCGCGAGTCCCGGTGCCCACGTGACGTGCGCGAGCCAGTCACCCACTCCACGCACCTCCAGCAGGCCGAGGTCCGCTGCGCGGTGGAACGGGTCCACGAGCGCGACGCGGCGCACACGCTCCGGGTGGTTCGCGGCATAGCCCGCGACGAGCGCGCCTCCCATGGACAGGCCCACGAGGTCCACAGGCCCGGTGAGGCCCACCGCATCGAGCAGCTCCGTCAGCTGTCCCTCGAAGAGAGCGAAGTCGTAGACGACGTCCGGCCGGTCCGACCAGCCGCGCCCCCACAGGTCGTAGCGCAGCACGCGGAAGCCCGCGGCGGCGAGCGCCTCCGCCGTCCCGTCCCAGATGTAGGAGGGAACCGAGAAGCCGTGCACCAGCACCACGGGGCGCCCGTCCGCGGGGCCCGTCAGTACGTAGTGCGTGGTGCCCTGGGACAGCTGCAGGAACGCGCCGGGAGCGCGCGTGCGGGCAGCGTCGTCCAGCTCCTGCCACTCGATGGTGCGGAGGAGTGGAAGCGCGGCGCCGGTGGCCAGGAGAAGGCCCGTGGCGAGCAGTGCGAGACGGGAGAGCGTCTTCTTCATGGGCCTCCTGAAGGAACGCGGGGAGGCGCCGGGAGGGCGGCGCCCCGCTGTGGGGAATGCTCGCGCACTTGGAGCTCAAAACACCAGCGGCGATTTCGGGCGCCCGGCTGCCTGCCCGGTGCAGCCACGGGACGCAACTCCACCCCGAGCGTGATGGCCGGGTCCACGCGTGCGGCGCCGCGGACGTGGCGGCGCGTTCGGGCCCTTCTAGGGAGATGCACCGGTGAAGACCTCGGTGACGAGCACCTCACGGCGTCCATCCTCCTCGCGGAACGCCGCGCCGATACCCACGTGGGTGAATCCGAGCCCGAGGAGATTGGCGCGGTGGCCCGGGCTGCGCTCGAGCGAAAGGTGTGCCTCGAGTGGCCCCGCCGCGCGGGCGATGTTCTCACCGAAGAGCTGCGCGCCCTGGCCCTCGGCGGCGAGGCGACCTCGCACGCTCACTCCGTCCGGTGACACGTGCGCGAAGAAGTGCTCGCGGGCCATGCGCTCGCTGTAGGCCTGGGCCACCCTGTTGAGCCTCTGGTCGAGGGCCAACGGCGTGCGTCCGTAGGCTCTGCGCAGGGCATTGATGCGGTCGAGCAACACCCGCTGTGCATCCTCCACCGTGGTGGACTCGGCTCCCGGCGCGGGCATAGCGCTCGAGGTCCCGGGCGCCGCTCGAGCGTCTGTGGAGGTGCCCACGTCCACGAGGAAGAGCGACGCCACCTCCGGGCCGCGCCCGCGCTCGAGCACCAGCTCGACGGTGTAGCGGCCCGGAGCGGGAAAGGTGAGCTCGGTGCAGGAGGATGCGCCGCTCCCCTGTGAGGTATCGGAATGCACCACCTGGCCATTCGGAAGGGTGACGAAGACGCGGGCAACGCCCATGCGCGGCGCGTGCTCGCTGCACAGGAGCCGCGTGCCCGGTGCATCCAGGGAGCGTGGGAAGGGGGCGAGGGTGGCGAGCCGGTCGACGAGCAGGAGGACCAGGACGGCGCGGATGCCCTCGACGGCAGCACCGGCACCCACGTGGGAAGCGGGAGTCCGTGCGAGCGCGCGATGGGCCTGGAGCTCCTCCAGCACATGTGCGCGCGACCAGGCGCGGATGATGATGAAGTGTGGCACCGGGTCCGCGGCCCCTGCAGCGCTGATGGCCTCGGTCATGGCCGCGTGCTCCAGCGGGCCTTCGGTGCCTTCCTTCAGTGCATGCGCAGCGAGAGTGCGCGCGGCCCGGGCGAGCGCGGCGTCGGACTGAGGGACGTCCCGGCCTTTCTGCCTGTAGGTGGATTGGGTGTGCGCCGTGGCTTGCGCCTCGAGTTCCACGGACGTCAGGACGTGCGGCGGTGCCTCTGCCCCCTCACTCAGTCCCTCGCCCAGGGGAAGCTGAGAGAGTGTCGTGAGCAGCGCGAGGAGGAGGGCGGGCATCGTGGTCTGGACGATACCCGACGCCTCGCGAACCGTTCATTCAGACGACGGCAACGCCGTAGGCCTCGAGCGCCTTGTCACGCGTCACCAGCGTCAGTTCCGCTTCGAGCGCCTGCGCAACCAGCAGCCTGTCGAATGGGTCGCGGTGATGAAATGGGAGCGTCTCCACCCGCGATGCGGACGCGAGGGAGATGGGCAGGAGCTGGAATCCGTGCAGTTCGCACTGCTCTGAGACGAAACGCCGCACCGACTGCGGCAGCTTGAGCTTGCCGAGCGAGGCCTTGATGGCCATCTCCCACACGCTGGCGTGGCTGATGAAGCACGCATTTGCGCTGTCGGAGATCGCCCTCCGTTGCTGGCGTGTGAGGCGCGGATCGTCAGTGACCCACCACAGGAACGTATGCGAGTCGAGCAACAGCCGGAGCATCAGCGATACCCGGCGAAGTCGTCGAGCGGGGCACCGTAGTCCTCCGCCATCTCGACCTGCCCTGCCGCCGATCCTGGCTTTCGCTTCGCAACGCGTGAAGAAGCCACTGTCACCAGCTTGACGAGTGGCTTGTGGTCGCGAGCGATCACAATCTCTTCACCTGCGAGCGCTCGGTTCACGAGCTCAGACAGCCTGGCCTTCGCCTCGGCGATGTTGACCTCCGTCATGGGCGCTCTCCTCCTGTTGGTCAATTTAGGTGACCAACCATAGGCGCCGCAACGTCCAGAGGCACGGGGATGAGCGTGGTTGCTCGCCCGCTCGCCATCAACGCTCCGACCCTGACCTCGTGGGGGCTTCTGCGAATACGGACGTCACTCCATGAGTCGCGGCAGCTCACGCACCAGCGTGTACGCCCCCAGGACGGCCATGAGGAGCGCGGTGAGCGCACCCGCCACTGTGAGCCACACCGGGTGCCGGTACTCCCCGACGATGCTGCGCCGGTGCGCGGCGAGCAGCATGACGCCGAGCGCGAGCGGGAGGATGAGCCCGTTGAATGCACCCGCGAGGATGAGGAGCCGGACGGGGCGGCCCACCAGGAGGAAGATGGCGGCCGACAGGAGCGTGAAGAGGACGATGGCCCGCTCGGGGTGGCGGTCGATGGTGCCGCTGAGCGAGCGGAGGAAGGAGATGGACGTGTACGACGCGCCCACCACGGAGGTGATGGCGGCGGCCCACATGACGAGCCCGAAGAGGCGCAGGCCCACCTCGCCCGCGGCCACCTGGAAGACGCTCGCGGGCGGATTCTCTGCCCCGAGGATGTTGGCACGTGCCACGACGCCGAGCGCGGCGACGAAGAGCGCGACGCGGACGATGGTGGCGATGCCGATTCCGGTCAGCGCGCTGCGCTGGACCTCGGGGATGGCGCGCGGGCCGTGGAGCCCGGCGTCGAGGAGCCGGTGCCCACCGGCGAAGGTGATGTAGCCGCCCACCGTCCCGCCGACGAGCGTCACCACCGCGAGCGCATCCACACGCTCCGGCCACACCGTCCGCACCACGGCTTCTCCGAGCGGCGCGCCGGACGTCGCCGCCACGTACACCACCAGCGCGATGAGCAGGAGACCCAGCACCTGCGCGAAGCGGTCCATCGCGCGACCGGCCTCGCGGGACAGGAAGAGCGCGAGCGCCCCGGCTGCGCTGAGCCCCGCCCCGATGCGCGCGTCCACTCCGAGCAGCGCCTGGAGCCCCAGGCCCGTCCCGGCGATGTTGCCCACGTTGAAGGCGAGCCCGCCCACCGCGATGAGGACCGCGAGGACGTGGCCGAGCCCGGGCAGCACCAGGTTCGCGACGTCCTGCGCGCGCCGCTCCGACGCGGCGATGATGCGCCAGACGTTGAGCTGCGCAGCGAGGTCCAGCAGGACCGAGGTGAGGATGACGAAGCCGAAGCTCGCGCCCAGCGTGGCCGTGAAGACGGTCGTCTGCGTCAGGAAGCCGGGACCGATGGCGGAGGTCGCCATCAGGAAGCTGGCGCCGAGCACGGCAGTCAGACGGCCGGTGCTGCGGAAGCTGAGCGCGGCAATCGGGGTCCACACGTCTCACACACCTCGGTGCGGCGGAGCGGCTGCTGTCCGTGTCTACCCCGGACAGCGGAGGCCTGCTCCCGGGGACCCACCCCAGCGTCACCGGCAGGCGCCGACATCAGCGCCCGCCGGTGGACGGCTCCACACCGACATGTGGGGCTACTCCTTGAAACTGAACGCCACCGCCGTCTGGATGTCCGGCTGCACCGTGACGCCGAGGTAGGCCGGGACGTTGATGCCGTAGTCCTTCAGGTTGAGCGGCAGCTTGCCCTCCACCTGGTAGGCTCCACCGACGCGCTTGATGACGTAGGAGAAGGACACGTCCTTCGTCTGTCCGTGGAGGCTCATCTTCCCGGTGGCCTGGCCCTGCGCCGACTGCCCATCCGTGGGCAGGGTGACGCGCGAGCGGTCCACCTCGAGCACCGCCTCCGGGTACTTCGCCACCTCCAGGTACTTCTCCTTCATGTGCGAGTCGCGCAGAGGGATGCCCGTGTCGAGCTTGGCCAGGGGCACGGCGACCACCACCGCGCTGCCCTTCTCCTCCACCCGCAGCTCGCTCGTCTTGCCCTCCAGCTTGAAGCCCGCGGGGCCCTTGCCGGTGAACGAGGCGTGCGCCCCGCCCGTCTGCTGGACGCCGGCGAGTGCGGCACCGGAGAAGATGATGGCGAAGGCGGCGGTGCGGAGGTTGCGCTTCACGGACATGGTGTGTGTCTCCTGGTTCGGGGTTGCGTACGCCCCTCGCGGGGCATGCCATCCATCAGAGCAAGTGCGGTGCCGACGCTGCGGAATGCGTCTTCAGCGTCCAAGTCCGCGGAATGCCTTGCGCCCACCGCGCTCCGTGCCCACGCGGGTGGTCACCGTCGTGTGGACATTGTCCACGCGGGTGCGCAGTCCGGCGTACCGGGCGAGCACGAGGAGCAGGAGCAACGCCGCGCCCACGCCACCGCCACCCGTGCTGGTGCAGCCATAGCGGGGCTCGAGCAGCTCCACCTCGCCCGTGCCCGGGGGGGCGCGGTTGGGGTCCTGTCCCGCGCGCAGTTCGTCCACGTCCGGCGTCGCGTCCCCGTCGCTGTCCACATTCTGCGCCGCCAGCTGGGGGGACGTCCCAGGAGCGCCTCAGCCCCCGAACAGCCCCTTGAGGCGCTTCTTCGCCTGCTCCTCGAGCCGCTTGCGCGCCCGCTCTGCCTCCTGGCGGGCCTGCTCCTCCAGCTCCTTGCGACGCGCGTCGGCCTCCTTCTGCGCGAGCGCCTTCGCCGCGTCGGCGCCGCCGGTGACGAGCTCGCCCGCCACCTTCCCCTTCTCCCCGAGCAGCTTCGAGGCCGCGCCCACCGCCGCCTGCTTCGCGATGAGGGCGACTGCGGGCCGCACGTCCAGCCCCGTCACCTGCGGCTTCCACGCGGGGCCCGTGAGCCTCAGGGCCACGGGGATGGGCTCCGCGGGCAGCACCTTGCCCAGCGTGATGGTGCGGATGGTCGTGGGCGCCAGCTTCACCTCGCCGGCGAGCTCGAGCGTGCCGTCGAGCCGGATGCCTCCGGAGAACGCCATCGCCCCCTCCGGCCGTGTCCAGGTGATGGGCCGCTTGAGCTGCGCCACGCCGTCCTTGATGGTGACGCCGAAGGGGAGCTCCTCCGCGAGCCGCGTCACGTCGTCGTGGTTGAGCGCCTTCGCGGCGAAGGGCAGGGCCTTCGCCAGCGGCTGGGAGACGGAGCCCACCACGTCCGTCCCCTCGAAGAGGCCGTTGACGAGCGTCCCGTGGATGCCGCCCACCAGGTTCTGCTTGAGGCTGTCCAGCGTGAAGCCCACGCCCGTCAGGTCCACGTCCCCGCTGAAGCTGCCCCTGAGCACCTTCTCCGGGACGCGGCCGGAGAGCGCGTTCGCGACGTTGACGCCCTTCACCTGCGCCTTGAGCGCGAAGGGGCGCTGCTCGGGCCCGAGCTTCACCCGGGTGCCGCTCGCGTCCACCATGCCGCCGTAGACGCCGGTGGTGAGGCGCTCCACCGTCACCTGGTCGTCCACCATCTTCACGTGCGCCACCAGGTTGGACAGCTCCGTGTCCTCGTAGCGCAGGTTGCCCACCTCGAAGCGCATGTCCCCGCGGTAGCCGTCGAAGCGCGCGGGATTCTTCGCGGGCGCCCTGGCCTCCGCGGCGGCGAAGGCCTCGGGCGTCTGTCCCTTCCGCGCGGCCAGCTCGTCGTCGCCGAGCATCAGCGCGTCCGCGTCCAGACGCGGGCTCTTCATGTCGAGCGCGAAGGTGGTCGTCCCCGCCTTGCCCTCGCCCTGCAGCGCCGCCGAAGCGGAGCCGGCGAGGGTCGAGTCGCGCACGTGCACCGTCAGCTTGGGCACGTCCACCTTCATCGCGCCCTTGCCGCGCGCGGGCTGGTAGGTGCCGGCCGCGGCCACCTCCAGGCGCTGGCCGGGTGCCTTGTCCAGGAGCTCACCCGGGCGCAGGTCCACGCCCGTGAGGTCCGCGCGCGTGTCGAAGCGCAGCGCGCCGCCCGTCGCGGGGGCACCGCTCAGACGCGCGGTGAGGTGCATGGGAGCACCGGCCTCCTTCGTGAGCTGGTCCGGGATGCGCAGCCGCACGGGCGTGAGCTCCACGTCGGCGACCAGCGCCTGCGCCGCCTCGTTGCCGCCGCCCCGCACCGTGAGGCCTACGGGGCCGGACACCTGCTGTGCCAGCGCGCGCAGGGGCGGGTAGTAGGCGGCGAGCGCCGCGGGGTCCAGGCCCTGGCCCACCAGCTGGAAGTCCTTCACCTCGGGCGTGTCGGTGAGCAGCCCGCTCACGCGCCCCTGTCCGGTGAGGCGCGCCGGGCCGGCCTGCACCTTCAGCACGTCCAGCGCGAGGCTGCCGGCCACCACGTCCGCCGTGACGTCGGTCTCCACCACCACGTCGAGCGCGCGGCCGCCCTCCGCCTGTGCGAAGCGCAATCCACGCGCCGTCAGGCCGCCCTTCAGCCGCGTGGGGCCGCTTCCGCCGGGCACCGCCCCGCCCAGCTCCGCCGTCCAGTCCGCCTGCAGCGTGCCCGCCTTCAGGCCCACGTCGGGCGGCAGGAAGGGGCCGAGCGGTGAGAGGTCGATGGGCTCGGCACGCAGCACGAGGCGCTCGGGCACCGGCATCAGGGTGGGAGGCAGCGGCGCGGCCTCGAGCGTCAGGTGCAGGTTCTGTCGCTCCGCGAGCACCGCCGCGTCGAGCTGCGCCGTCAGCGGCGCGCCCACCTTCAGGTCCTTCACCTCCACGTCGATGTCGGAGATGGAGAGCGGCTGCGCCTTCGGCCGCGTCTGGTCCACCAGGCGGATGACGCCGTCCACCAGCGCCAGCCGGTCCACGCGCACGCGCGAGAGGTCCAGCGGCGCCTCGGCCGCGTCCTGCGCCTGCGGCTCCTTCGCGTCCTGCGCCGCGAGCTTCTCCTGGAGACGCTGCACGTTGGTGGTGCCGTCGGGCAGGCGCACCACCTGGAGCGTCAGCTCGCGCGCCTCGGCCTGCGTCACCTGGATGTCCGTGCCCTTCGAGCGGAGCAGGGGCCCGAGCGCCACGCCCACGTCGAGCTTGCCGAGCGAGAGGAGTGGCACCTCCTCGCCTTCTGCCGGGCCCACCACGACGTCCTCCACCTGCACGCCCACGTCCGGGAGCAGCTGCGTGCGGACGTTGCCCACCTCCACGGTGCGGCCGAGCGTCTGCGACAGCGCCGCGGCCTCCACACGTGCGCGCTCCAGCAGGAAGGCGTCCAGGCGCCACCGCACGCCCATCACCACCGCCACGCCCAGGAGGACGACGCCTCCCACCACGAAGGGCCACCGCTTCCGTCTCGTCTCCATCTGAGTCGCCATGGGGCTGTGCAAACCTCCTCCGGTGCGCCGGCCCACCGTCGAAATCGCGTGCTGCCAGGCAGCCGAGCACAACGCCGAACCGTTGGGGAGACTTCCCTGCCTGCGGGCATCCAGCGGCTCCCTTCCCGTCCAGCGTCCAGCCAGGCGGGCGGGTGGGGTTCGCGCCGCGCCACCGGGGCAGGCATCACCCTCCAGGGAAGGAAGGAGGTGAGGCGTCCATGCCCCAGGGCGGCGAGCGCGGGCTGCCCGTGGAGGAGGTCCAGGCGTTCTTCGTCGAGGCGGCGCGGGTTCTCCCCGAGTCCCTCGATGAGGAGACGACGCTCTCGCGCCTGGCGCACCTGGTGGTCGAGCACCTGGCAGACTACTGCATCGTGGACGTCCTGGACGAGGAGGGCCGGCCACGCCACGCGGTCACGGCGGTGTCCGAGCGCCTGCCGCACCTGAGGGAGCGGGTGAAGCGGCTGAGCGACTTCGCTCCGCGGCTCGAGAGCGGAAGCCCCCTCGCGAGGGTCCTCACCACTGGCGAGCCCATCCTCGCGGAGGAGATGACACCCGAGTACCTGGACGCCCTGGCCCTCTCTGCCGAGCACCGCGCCATCTTGGAGGCCATCGGGCCGCGCGCGGGCGCCATCGTCCCGCTCGTGGCACGCGGGCGCATGCTCGGCGCCATCTCGTTCGGCACCGTGCAGCGCAGGTAGCGGCAGCAGGACCTGGATGTGGCCAGGGCGGTGGCGGACCGCGCCGCGGTGGCGCTCGACAACGCGCGCCTCTACCACGAGCTGCGCGCGAGCGAGGCGCGCCTGAAGGCCATCCTCGACCACACCGTGTCGCCCGTCTTCGTGAAGGACCTCGAGGGGAGGTGCCTCCTGGTCAACCCCGCCTTCGAGCGCTCCGCCGGGCTGCGCAGCGAGGACATGGTGGGTAGGAGCGACCTCGAGCTCTTTCCCCCCGCCGTGGCAGAGGCGTTCCGCGCCAATGACGCAGAGGTGATGCGCACCGGCGTTGCCCTCCAGCGCGAGGAGGTCCTCCCGCAGAGGGACGGCACGCACACGTACATCGCCGTGAAGTTCCCCCTCCCGGGGCTCGACGGCCGGTCGGCGGCGTTGTGCGGCATCGCCACCGACATCACGGGCCGCAAGCACACCGAGGAGGAGCTGCGGCGAACCGCGGAGTTCCGCGAGCGCTTCATCGGTGTGGTGAGTCACGACCTGCGCAACCCCCTCAACGCCATCTCTATGACCGCGGGCCTGCTCATCCGCGCGGAGGAGACGCCCCCGGGTGTCGTCCGGATGGTCCGTCGCATGGCCTCCAGCGCCGAGCGGATGCGGAGGATGATCGAGGACCTGCTGGACTTCACGCGCGTGCGCTTCGGTGCGGGGTTCCCCCTCGAGAGGCGGCGCGTGGACCTGAGGGACGTGGTGCGCACCGTGGTGGACGAGGCCGCTGTGTCCTCCCCCGACAGGGACCTCGTGGTGACGGAGGAGGGGAGCCTCTCTGGAGACTGGGACGCGGACCGGCTGGCCCAGCTGGTGGGCAACCTGGTGAAGAACGCGCTCGACTACAGCCCGAAGGACACGCCCGTGCGCGTGTCCCTGCGCGGCGCCAGGGACTCCGTGTCGCTCTCCATCCACAACGGAGGGGAGCCCATCCCGGCCTGGGCGATGCCGACGCTGTACGACCCCTTCTTCCGTGCCACCGAGGGGCAGGGGCGCTCCAAGGGAGGCCTGGGCCTCGGCCTGTACATCGCGCAGGAGATTGTCGTCGCCCACGGCGGCGACATCCGCGTGGAGTCCACCGCCGAGGCGGGCACCACCTTCGTCGTCGAGCTGCCGAGGCGCGCGCCGGCGCATCCGCCGGAGCGGGCAGTTCCCGCATCTCCCTGACTCCCCACTCCCCCAATCGCCCCTCTCCCCCTGGGAGAGGGACCT
>JAKEEX010000243.1 GCA_022616315.1 Myxococcaceae bacterium | reverse complement strand
GCTGCAGGAAGAACGCCTCCGAGTGGCTGCGCAGCCGCGCGGCCAGTGCGTCCAGCATGCCCGCGCGCGCGTCCGAGGAGGGCAGCGCGCCCAGCGCGTCCCGCGCCACCTCCTCCACCTGGTGGCTCGAGGCGTAGAAGCCGAAGTGCGGCGTGGCCGCGTCCTCCAGCGCATGCGCCTCGTCGAAGATGACGGCGTCGTAGCGGGGCAGCACGCCCTCGCCCCGTCCCGAGGAGCGCAGGGCGAGGTCCGCGAAGAACAGGTGGTGGTTCACCACCACCACCTGCGCCTCCTCCGCGCGACGCCGGGCCCGGGTGACGAAGCACGACTCGTACTGCGGGCAGCGCTGGCCGAGGCACGTCTGGGCCGTGGTGGACAGCCGCTCCCACGCGGCGAAGGACTCCGGCAGCGCGAGCTCCGCGCGGTCCCCGGACTCCGTCCGCTCGGCCCACGCCTTCACCTCGGGGAAGAGCGCCGCCTCCTCGCGGCTGGCGAACTCCGCGCGTCCGTCCGCGCCGAAGTGCTCGAGCCTGTGCAGGCAGAGATAGTTGGAGCGCCCCTTGAGCAGCGTGGCGTCGAAGTCCAGCCCCACCCGCTCGCGCAGCAGCGGGAGGTCCCGGAAGAAGATCTGGTCCTGCAGCGTCTTGGTGGCGGTGGAGACCACCACCTTGCGCCCCGAGAGCAGCGCGGGCACGAGGTACGCGAGCGTCTTGCCGGTGCCGGTGCCGGCCTCCGCGAGGAGGAACAGGCGCTCGGTGAAGGCGCGCTCCACGGCCCTCGCCATCTGCAGCTGTTCGGGGCGGTGCTCGTAGCGCTCCAGCGCGGCCGCGAGGGGGCCACCGGGCCCCAGCACCAGGTCGACGGTGAGGTCTTGCTTCACGGGAGGGGGCGGGCCGCGGCGCTCAGGAGGAGCGCCCCACCCGAGAGGCAGAGGAGGAGGAACAGCAGGGCGAGAACCAGCTTCGTCGTCCGCGCCATCCCCGGCAAGGCGTCGCTGTGCGTCTCCGCCCTTTCGCTGGGCAGGAGAGCGAGCCGCACCACCTCGTCGAGGGCGCGGCGGGCCTCGACATCCCCGGACTCGTGTGCCAGGCGAATCCGGTAGAGGCGTCCTGCCGCCGCGAGCTGCCCGTCCGCGTGCGCCTGCGCGAGGAGGGCATCGTGCGCGGCGCGCTGCTCCCAGCGCGTCTGCAGCCGCTGCCACGCAGCTGCGAGCAGAGGTGGCAACACCTGCTCGCGGGGTGTGAAGTTGGTGAAGACCAGGCCGCAGGCGCTGCAGGCCAGCGCCTCGCTCGGGCGCGGGGCCACGCACTTGGGACAGTGTCCTTCGGGGACCGTGAAGGGCTCCGCGTCCATTGGCTCCGTGGCAGGCCCGGTCCCGGGCGCGCGCGGCACCACCCGAAGGGTGGCCTCCGTCTCGCGTGTCGGCGGCTCCGCGGGCCCGGTGACGACCAGCTGCTCGGCGCCGCAGCGGCCGCAGGTGAGGAACAGGCGTGCACCCTCCACCCGGAAGCCCGCCGGCGCCGCGAGGCTCTCGCAGTCAGGACACGCCACGCGCACGGGAGCCTGGCTCACGGCGCGACCTCCCGGAGCGGGATGGGGATGAGGCACAGCACCAGCGCCACGAGGCACGCCGCGCACACCCACCGCCGCCCGGAGCTCAGCGGGTCCTCGGGCGCCACCACGGGCGGGTGCCGGAAGCCCACCACCGCGGACGCCAGGCCGAGCCACACCACCCAGCCCGCGGAGGCCAGGAGGCACAGGCCGAGGAGCCCCGCCGCGGCGAGCTTCCCCACGCCGCGCGCGCGCTGCCCCCACAGCGCGTACGCCAGATGCCCTCCATCCAGCTGTCCGATGGGGACGAGGTTCAGCGTCGTGACGAGCATGCCCACCCAGGCGGCCACCACCGTCGGGTGGTAGGCCAGCACGTCCTTCCCGCGCGGCAGCGGGCCGTGGGTGACCCACTTGGCGAAGCGCATGAGGAGATTGTCGCCGAAGACGACGTGCGCCGGGGCGGAAGACGCTGCGCTCGCGAGCGCCTCCACGTCACCGCCGGCGCGCCACGCCGCGAGCTCCTGCCACAGCTCCCGGCCGAGCACCCACAGGGAGCTTGCGCCCGGCAGGCCCGTCCCCTCGCCCACCGGCACGTCCACGACGTCCGAGTGGTACATGCCCCACAGGAGCAGCGGCAGGGCCACGAGCAGCCCCATGAGAGGCCCCGCCGCCCCGATGTCCACCAGCGCGTTGCGGTGGGGGATGCGGCCCCGGATGCGGATGACCGCGCCGAGCGTGCCGAAGCCCACGTAGGGCAGCGGGATGAAGTAGGGCAGCGAGGTGTCCACGCCGTGGCGTCGCGCGAGGACGTAGTGCCCCATCTCGTGGGACCCGAGGATGAGCACCAGGGAGAGGCTGAAGAGGACCGCCTCCTCCACGCGCTCGGACAGGGAGGGCCATGCGAGCGACCCCCGGAAGAGCCAGTCGTAGGTGAAGGCGGTGGTGAGGAGCGTCAGCCCGAGGAGCGCGGCGTGCAGCCGGGGGCGGTCCTTCGGACCGAAGAGCGCGGAGGCCATGGAGCTTCAGGTGGGCCCCACCGGTAGCAGTGAAAAGGGGTTCATTCAATGCAGGGTCCGCTGGTGCGCGCTCACTGACACTGGCGTGAAGGCAGGCAACCGTGCTTGCGTCCGGCGGGTCGCCCCTGCCTTTTGCCACCCCCGACACCGGCCCAAGAGGGCCAGCACGGAGCTCTTGCCATGAAGAAGGTCCTCCTCTCCACCCTCGCGGCCTGCGCCCTCGCCTCGACGGCGTGCACCAGCGTGGAGGCCGCGTCGGTCTCCGGCACCGAGGTGTACGTGGCGGGGCAGGAGGACGCTGCGGTGGCCGTGGTGCAGGCCAACGCCATCGGCTTCTCCGCGCTCTTCTACCTGGTGGAGTTCGTGCAGTCGGACCTCGACACGGTGGTCAACAAGCTGCTCGTGTCCGAGGCCAAGGCCATGGGCGGCTCGAGGGTGATGCTGCTGGACGCGGGCACCACCCCCCGTCACGGCATCTTCGCGCTCACGGGCATCATCGTCGGCTTCCCGCTGTCGCAGGCCACCGGCGTGGTGCTGCGGTAGGTGGGCGGCGTGGACTCACCTTCCCCTCACCCTGTCCGTCCGCGTCTCGCGGCGATTCTGATGTTGCTGCTCGTCTCGTGCGCACGCGTGTCGGAGGACGTGGGGCTCGAGGCGGGCGTGAAGGCGGGGCTCGCCGAGCGCGAGCGGCGCCTGTTGGCCTACCGCGTGACGGGGACGGTACAGGACGGAGGCGGTGAGGCGCGCTTCACCTTCGCCTTCCGCACGCCGGACCGGATGCGCGGTGAGGTGGGCCCGCCCGTGGGACGCACCTTCGCCTTCGACGGCTCCACGCTGCGCGCGAAGGCGAGCGCGGGTGGACCGGTGCAGGAGGAGTCCCTCGTGGGTCTCCCCCGTCCGGAGGTGGCCGCGCGCCTGTACGCCGTCTTCAACGCCTTCGTCAGCGAGGGCTTCCGCGTCCCACTGCTCTCCCCGCACCGCCTGCAGGCACGGCGCGTGACACACCCTCGCGCGGCCGAGGCGGTGGAGCTCGTCACCACGGTGACGACGCCCGGCGAGGCGGAGGTGACGGCCACGTACGTCCTGCGCTGGCCCACCCTGGACTTCCTCGAGAAGCGCCTCACGCGCGCGGGCACGGTGAGCGCCGTGCGCGTGGACGAGGAGCACTGCGACGCGGCCCTGCGCCTGTGCGTGCCGCGGGCGTGGACACACTGGAGCGGCGGGGCGCCCGTGGCCACGGTGCGTCTGTCCGAGGTGTCCCTGGGCGAAGCCCTGCCCCAGGAGGCCTTCACCCTGTCCCCACCGTCCCAGGCGCGGACGCCACCGCAAGTGCGGCTGGGGAGCGACTGAGCCTGCGGCCACAAGGTGCTCCCTGCCCTCCCCCCTGCGTGGTGACGTGCGCACCTTCTGAAGTCCGGGAAGGAGGTGGCGTGCACGTGTGGACGGTGCCGGTGGTGCCCGGCGGCGCACCGCGTCCGGGCCCGGGTGTCCGGACGTTGCTCGTCGTCAACGTGCACGCCCGCACGGGGGCACGGCGCTTCCTCGCCACACGCGAGGCGCTCGCGCGCCAGGGCGTGGACGTGGACGGGGCGGTGGCGCTGCGCACGCCCTCGCTCCTCCCAGAGACGCTGCGCGAGGCGATGGAGGCCGGCGCGCAGCGCATCCTCGTGGGCGGCGGGGACGGCACCCTGTCCCTCGCGGCGAGCGTCCTCGCGGGCACCGACACCGTCCTGGGCGTCATCCCCCTGGGCACCGGCAACGACTTCGCGCGCAGCCTGGGCCTGCCGCTGGACGTGGACGGCGCCGCGAGGGTGGTGCGCGAGGGCGTGGTGCACGCGGTGGACGTGGGGCTCGCCAACGGGCGCGTCTTCCTCAACGCCGCGAGCGTGGGCCTCTCGGTGGCCATCGCGCGGCGGCTGACTCCGCGCCTGAAGCGCTGGGCCGGGGGGCTCGCCTACGCGGTGGCTGCCGCCCGCGAAGCGCTCGGCTTCACACCCCTCACGGTGCGCCTGTCCGTGGACGGCGAGCGGCACACCCTCGACGTCCTCGAGCTGGTGGTGGGCAATGGCCGCTTCCACGGCGCCGGCAACGTCATCGCGCCCGCGGCGTCTCTCGAGGATGGTCGCCTCCACGCCTACGCCATCCTCGCCCATGGCGCTCCGCGGGAGGGGGCGGGAGGCCCGGCGGCGGCGCTGCATTCGCTCGCGGTGCTCGCGCGCGTGTCGCCGAGGCTCCGGCGCGGCACCCAGCAGGCCCACCCGGACGTGCTCGCCTTCAGTGGCCGGGAGATGGTGGTGGAGACGGACAGGCCCCAGCGCATCAACGTGGACGGGGAGATGCGCGGACGCACCCCCGTGCACCTCACCGTCTGGCCCCGGGCGGTCCGCGTGCTGGTGCGAGGAGACGCTCCCGTGCTGCACTGAGCTCCGCCGCTTCCTCGCCCCGCACGGACGGATGGGTAGACTCGCCTCGACGCAAGGCGCCGGACGTGCCCGTCGGAGGGAGCCGCGTGTCGGAGCCGGTGATGTTCGGACAGTCGGTGGAGGCGCTCTTCTTCCGGGCCTTCACCGGAGAGCTGCCCCGAACCTGCCGCGAGAGGCTGCGCCGGGTGGGCATCGACCTCGAGCGGCCTCTCCTTCCCGCCTACCCCATCGACGTGTGGCTGGCCGCGCTCGACATCGCGGCGGAGGAGCTCCTCCCCGAGCTGTCCCGGGAGAGTGCCTACCGCGAGATTGGCCGGCGTGTCGTGAAGGCCTACACCTCCACCCTGCTCGGACGCGCCGGGCTCCTGCTCAACGGCGTGCTCGGCCCGCGGCGGATGCTCGAGCGCATGTCGCAGACCCTGAGGCTCTCCAACAACTTCATGGAGGCCCGCCTGAGGCACCTGGGGCCGACGGACGTCGAGCTGTGGGTCAACACCCGGGTGCGCGTGCCGTCCTACTACGAGGGCTACTTCGGCTGCATGCTGGAGCTGGTGGGGACGAAGAACGTGCAGGTCCTGGCAGGGCCGCTCGAGCCCGACGGCTGCACCTACCGCATCCGCTGGGACGCCCCCGAATGAGGCCGCACTGCCGGTGCCGCGCGCGTGGCACTGGCGTTGCGGCCCGCTCTCTGCTTCCGTCCCACCCATGGTTCACCCCCACGCCCGCGGCGGCGCCCGAAGGCACACCCGAAGCCTCCCCGGCCGCGCACGGGCCGCGCTCACCGCGGTGCTGGTCCTCTGGGCCCTCGCAGGCTGCGAGCGCAAGGGCATCGAGCAGGTGCCCACCCTGGGCGTGGAGCCCTGCAAGGTGAACGTGGGGGACCTGCGCACCAACGTGCTCCTGCGCTGCGGGCCCGGGTGCGGGGGCGGCGACACGCCGTCCGGCCGCTGTGACGTCTACCACAGCGTCCTCATCTGCTACGGCGCGGAGCAGCGCGTGACGTCGCTGCGGCGGCTCGCGCCGTACAAGGACGAGTTCAAGTGGTGCAAGTGGTAGGCGGAGCTCTCGGGCGGCGGCGCGCCCTTCAGCCCTGCGCCAGCCCGCGGCTGAGTACCTGCGCGGTGAAGCTCACCAGGGGGATGACGCGCTGGTAGTTCATCCGCGTGGGCCCGATGACGCCCACCGCCCCGAGCACCGTTTCCCCGGTGCCGTACGGCGTGGCGATGACGGACACGTCGCCCGCGGAGGAGAACTCGCTCTCGGTGCCGATGAAGATCTGCAGCTCGCGCGTGCGCTGCACCTCGTCCAGCAGGGTGAGCAGCTGCCGCTTCTCCTCGAGCGCCCGGAAGATGGCGCGCATGCGCGTCAGGTCCGCGTCCGGCTCCTGGAGGAAGCTGCCCGTGCCCTCGATGAGCACGCGCTCGCCCATGTCCAGGGTGATGGCGGCAATGCCCAGCTTCAGCGCCTTGGCGCTCAGCACGTCGTAGAGCGCGCGCTCCTGCTCCAGCTCCACCTGGATGCGCTGGCGCGCCTGCTCGAGGGACACCTCGCGCAGGAGCGAGCTCAGGTAGTTGCCCGCGCGGAGGAGCTCGTCGCTGGTGATGGGGAAGTCCACCGTGATGGCCTTGTTGTGGACCTGCCCGTCGCGTCCGATGAGCACCGCGAGCACCCGGTCCTCGCGCAGCCGGATGAACTCGACGCGCTCGAGTACCGAG
>JAKEEX010000024.1 GCA_022616315.1 Myxococcaceae bacterium | reverse complement strand
GGGAGCGCGCGAGGCAGCCCCGTGGAGGTGAGCTGCCGGCTCGAGGCGGCCACCTTCCGGCCCAGGGAGAACGCTCAGTTCACCTACGGCGTCTGGCGGCAGGGCGGTGACGCAAGGCCGGTGACGCTCGGCCAGGTGAAGCAGGAGCTGGACGAGAAGGGCCACGCGCGTCTTCGCTGCCCGGCCCTCACCGGCGCTGGCGGCTTCAAGGGAGCGGCGCGCCTCGTCGCCCAGGCCGCCGTCTTCGAGTCCGGCAGCGGCCGCTCCACCCAGGGCGAGCTCGACGTCCCCGTGCACCCGGAGCGCTATTACCTCGGCGTGCAATCAGGCGCGCGCAAGGTGTCGCGCGGCAAGCCGTTCCCTGTCAGCGGCGCGGTGGTGGACTGGGACGGCAAGCTCCTGTCCAGCGGCGCGGTGAAGACGGTGGAGGTGGAGTACTCGCGCCTGGAGACGGAGTACGGCTACTTCTGGGACGAGGAGGAGGGGAGTGAGCGCTACCAGCGCTTCCTGCGCCCCGTGCGCGAGGGCCGCACGTCGGTGCCGGTGGTGGGCGGGAGGTTCCAGCTGGACGTGACGCCCCAGGCCTCGAGCGCGAGCTACCTGGTGCGCGTGCGCAGCGGGGGCGCGCAGACGGACCTGGTGCTCGAGGGCGAGTGGACGGACTGGTACTGGGGCGGCGAGCGACAGGTGGACCAGACGCCGCGCCCGCTGCGCGCCACCACGCTTCCGCTCGAGCTCCCCTCGCGGGTGCGGGTGGGCGAGGACATCCAGGTGAAGCTCAAGGCCCCCTACAAGGGACGCGTGCTGCTCACCGCGGAGACCGACCGCGTCCTCACCGCCGAGTGGCGCGAGGTGGAGGCCGGCGAGCAGACCTGGTCCTTCGAGCTGTCCGAGCTCGCGCCCAACGTCTACGTGAGCGCCTTCCTCGTGAAGGACCCGCACCTCGAGTCCAAGGAGGCCTTCCTGCCGGACCGCGCCTTCGGCGTGGCGAGCGTCCCGGTGGAGCCCACGGCCTTCACGCAGGCGCTGAAGCTCGAGGTGCCCAAGGAGGTGCGCAGCAACGACACCCTCACGGTGCAGCTGGACGTGGGCAAGCTGGAAGGGCCCACCTTCGCCACGGTGGCGGCGGTGGACGAGGGCATCCTGCAGCTCACCCGCTTCGCCTCACCGGACCCGCTCTCGGAGCTCTTCAACAAGCGCGCGCTGGGAGTGGAGACGTACGAGACCGTGGGCTGGACGCTGCTCGTTCCCCCTCAGGGAAACAGCCGCAGCACCGGTGGTGACGGTGAGGGTGGGGGTGCCTCGGGCCGCGTGCAGCCGGTGAGGCCGGTGGCGCTCTGGAGCGGCGTGGTGCCCGTGCCAGAGAGCGGCAAGGCCACGGTGACGTTCCGTGTCCCCCAGTACCGCGGGCAGCTTCGGGTGATGGCCGTCACCACGGGGCCCAGGCGCGTGGGTCACGCGAGCGCACAGGTGCTCGTGCGCGACCCCATCACCCTGCAGACGACGTTGCCGCGCTTCCTCTCCTCGCTCGACACCTTCCAGGTCCCGGTCTTCGTCACCAACCTCTCCGGCAAAGCCATGGACGTGAAGGTGTCGCTCGCGGCGCAGAACCTGCCGGTGCCGGGACTCGCGGGCTCCGCCGGGGAGGATTCACCGCTCGAGCTGCTCGGCCGACGCGAAGGGAGCGTGCATCTGGAGAACGGGAAGTCGTCCACGCTCGTCTTCCAGGCGCGCGCCACCAGGTCCATCGGTGCAGCGCGTCTCGAGGTGAAGGCGAGGGGAGGAGGCTTCGAGACCACGGAGTCCCTGGATGTCCCCTTCAGCCCGGCCGGACCGCGCGAGCGCATGGTGCAGCGCATCGAGCTCGCGGAGGGAGCCACGGACCTCAAGCCCTTCCTCGCGGGATGGACGCCCACCACCGAACGCTCCACCATCTGGGTGACGTCCAACCCGTACGGCGCGTCCTTCGACCACCTCAAGCACGTGGTGCAGTACCCGCACGGCTGCATCGAGCAGACGACATCGTCCACGCGGCCCATGCTGTTCGTCTCGGGCCTCCTGGAGAGCGTGGACCCCACACTCGTGGCGGACAGGAAGGTCGAGGAGTACGTGACGGCGGGCGTGCGTCGCATCCTCGCCATGCAGACGCCCGCGGGTGGCTTCGGCTACTGGCCGGGTGCCACCGAGCCCGTGGCATGGGGCACGGCCTACGCGACGCACCTCCTGCTCGACGCACAGAAGGCGGGCTACCCCGTGCCCCAGGACCGGCTGGACGAGGCGCTCGCCTGGGCCGGCGGGGAGCTGACCCGCTACGAGCAGCGCACCGCCCTGCGCGACGGGTACTACCAGGACCACGGCGGGGACGCGGAGCCGTACCTGCACTACGTCCTGGCGCGGGCGGGGAAGGGACGCAAGGGCGCCATCCAGAAGCTCGTGGACGCACTGCCGAAGGACGGGCGTGACGGGCAGAAGCTCGAGCACGCGTACGTGCTCAAGGCGGCGCTCTATCTGGCCGGGGACAGGCGGCACGAGCGCGACCTCCGCAACCCCGACGTCACCCCCGTGAGCGACGAGCGGCGCAACTCGTGGTCGTTCTACTCGGACCGCCGCCGGCGCGGCCTCGTGCTCTCGACCTTCGAGGATCTCTTCCCCGGGGACGCAGCGGGTGAGCCGCTCGCGAACCTGGTGGCGCAGGCGCTCTCGGGACAGCCGAGCGCGTATTACACGACGCAGGAGCTGGTCTGGGGCGTGACGGGCCTCGGCAAGCGGGTGGGGAGCGCACGGGCCTCGTTCGGGACGCCGGTGCTCACCGCGGCCGGGAAGCGCGTGGAGGCGAAGCCCAATCCGCGCGTGAAGAGCTCCGAGCGCACGTGGGCGCTTGCGCGCGCGAGCGAGTACGGCTCGCTCGGTGTGACGGTGGAGAGGAAGGGCGAGGGGAAGGTGTACGCCATCGTCTCGAGCGAGGGCGTGCGCGAGAACGGAAGCTACCGGCTCGGGGGACAGGGGCTCTCCGTCACCCGTCGCTACCGCAAGCTCGACGGCCAGCCGGTGGACGTCCGCAACGAGCCCGTGCCCCTCGCGCAAATGCTCTTCGTGGAGATCGAGGTGAAGAACACCACGGGTGAGCGCGTGCAGAACCTCGCCCTGGTGGACCGGTTGCCCGCGGGCTGGGAGATCGAGAATCCGCGCCTGGGACGCGGTGTCCCCGTGGACTGGGTGGACCGTGACGCGCTGTGGGCCGCGGACTCGCTCAACGTGCGCGACGACAGGCTGGAGATGTTCGGCGCGCTCGAGCGCGGGCAGACGCGGAAGGTGGTGTACGCGGTGCGTGCGGTGACCGCCGGCACGTTCACGCTGCCGCCCGTGGAGGTGGAGGCCATGTACGACCCGCGCATCTGGGCGCGCGAGGCCGGAGGCCAGGTCGAGGTCAGCGGGCCGTGGAAAGACTTCCTCCTGTAGCGCGCCGCGCGCTCCTGTGGCTCTCCATCGCCGCAGGAAGCGTGGCGGTGCTCCTCTCCGTGGCGTGGCTCGTGCCGCTCCCGGAGAGGCTCTCCGCGCCGCACTCGGTCGTCGTCGAGTACCGGGACGGGACCCCCGCGCACGTCTTCCTCGCCGCGGACGAGCGGTGGCGCGTCCCCGTGCGCCTCGCAGAGGTGGACCCGGCGTACATCCGCGCGCTGCTCGCGCTCGAGGACAAGCGCTTCCACTCCCACCCCGGAGTGGACCCGCTCGCCGTGGTGCGCTCCGCGGTCCTCAACCTCTCGCGCGGGCGTCGTGTCTCCGGAGCCTCGACGCTCACCATGCAGCTGGTGCGCGTGCTCGAGCCACGGCCGCGCACCTGGTCCTCCAAGGTGCTCGAGGCACTCCGCGCCCTGCAGCTCGAGCTCCGCCTGACGAAGGACGAGGTCCTCACCGCCTACCTCGAGTTCGCCCCGTACGGTCGGAACCTGGAGGGCGTGGAGGCCGCGGCGCTCGCGTACTTCGGGCACCGCGCCACGGCGCTGAGCGCAGCCGAGGTCGCCACGTTGCTCGCCGTCCCGCAGAACCCGGGACGCCGCTACCCCACTCGAGCCAACGGCGTCCGCCTCGCGGCCGCCCGTGATGACATCGCAGCGCGGCTGAACGAGAAGGGCGTCCTGCCGCTCGGGAAGGCAGCACCGTCCGCGGAGTCCGTCCTCGCCCAGGTGCGCGCCACCCCGGTCCCCACCGGACTCCTGCGCTTCCCGCGCGAGGCACCGCATGCGGCGGTGTGGCTCGCGCGTGAGAGCCCGGGGCAGGACCGCATCCGCACCACACTCGACGCGGGCGCGCAGCGACTCGCCGAGCGGGTGATGCTCGGGGCCCGCGAGGAGGCCAGGCGGCTCGGCATCCACAATGGCGCCGCGGTGGTGGTGGACCACACGCGTGCGGAGGTGCTCGCGCTCGTCGGCAATTTCGACTTCTGGGACGAGGAGCACGCCGGTCAGCTCATCGGCTTCGACACGCCACGCTCGCCCGGCTCCACGCTCAAGCCGCTGCTCTACGCCATGGCCATCGACCGGGGGCTCTCGGGCCCCGAGCACCTGGTGCCGGACGTGCCCACCACCTACGGCACCTATGTTCCGCGAAACTACGATGGCCAGTTCAACGGGCTCGTCCGCCTGGAGGAGGCACTGAGCCGCTCGCTCAATCTCCCGTTCGTCTCCCTCCTGCGCGACGTGGGCGTGGAGACGTTCCTCGGTGCCCTGCGCCGGCAGGGTGTCACCTCCCTCCATCCCGAGCCGGGGCACTACGGTCTGTCGGCCGCGGTGGGCGGCCTCGCGCTGACGCCGCTGGAGGTCGCGGGCGTGTACGCCACGCTCGCGGAGGACGGTGCGTACCGGCCCCTCCGCTGGCGCGCGCAGGACGCGACGACGACGCCGGCGCCCGTCACGCTCTACGCCACGGGCGCGGCCTACCTCACGCGCAGAGCGCTCGCGCTCAAGGAGCGCCCGGACTTCCCCGCACGCTTCCGGCTCACCGGAGCGCCCGCGCACATCCACTGGAAGACGGGGACGAGCTTCGGTCACCGGGACGCGTGGTCCGCGGGCTCCGGGCCCGTGCACACGGCGGTGGTGTGGCTGGGCAACTTCGACAATGCCCCCAGTGCCCACCTGGTGGGTGCGGACGCCACGGGCCCGCTCCTGTTCGACCTGCTCGACGGCGTGGCGGACCGGAGCCGCCCACCTCCCGCGGACGTGGTTCCGCAGGATCTCACGCAGGTGGAGGTGTGCGCCTACTCGGGCCATGCCGCCACCGAGGCCTGCGAGCAGCGCCGCCTCGCGTGGGCACGCCGGAGCGCGGTCCCCACGAAGCCGTGCCCGTACCACCGCCGGGTGGAGGTGGATGCGAGGACGGGGCTTGCGCTCACGCCCGCATGCCGGAACGGCCGCGCCTCCGTCACCCGGAGCGTCGTGATGTGGCCCGCGAGCGTCCGGCGCTTCCTCGCGGACCAGCACCGCACGCTCCCCGAGGCGCCACCCCTCGCCGAGGGCTGCAGCCCTGGCGGCGCACAGCAGCCCCCGCTGATCCTCTCTCCCGCGGTCGGCCAGGTGGCGCTCCTCCTCCCGGGTGTCCCACCGGAGCAGCAGGAGCTCCCGCTCGAGGCGGAGAGCGAGGGCGGGCAGGGCCCTCTCAGCTGGTTCGTGGACGGGAAGCTCCTCGGCAGTGTTCCAGCGGACGAAAGGCTCTGGTGGACTCCCTCCGAGGGCGTGCACGAGGTGCTCGTCACCAATGAGGCCGGGCTGAGCAGCCGCCGGAGGCTCGAGGTGAGGCGACGCTAGGCCAGGGGGGCCTTCCAGCAAGGAGCGGCACTTGCGCACGCGCTCTTGCCTGCTCCTCCGTCGACGTCCCGCGGTCGGGCTTTCGCGCGTGCCCCACGGTGAGCACCTCACTGGGAGGAGCACCCGGTCACACGGCCCCCTCACCCCGGTCTCTCTCCCAGGGGGAGAGGGGTTGGTTGGGCCAGCTCGGGAGGGACGCGCGATGGGGGCGTGGAACCAGATGCACGACGACGAGGTACGGGAACACACCCTGCCCACCGTGAACCGCCGCATCGACGAGCACGTCGAGCACGGCGTGGCTCAACTGCTCGAGAAGGACGACAGCTCCCTCCTCTCGCAGCGCATCGTCGCGCTCGAGGATGGGTGGGACTGTGAGCGCACCTTCGACGCGGTGACGGGTGCGCTGGCGCTCGTCGGGGTGGCCGCGGCCAAACGCTGGGGCGGCGCTTTCTGGCTCTTGCCTGCCGCCGCAGGGTTCCTGCTCGTGGAACAGGCACTCACCGGAGGGAGCTCGCTGATACGTGTGCTCCGCGAGCTCGGCATCCGCACGCGCCGCGAGCTGGACCTCGAGAAGTTCGCCCTCAAGGGTCTACGAGGTGACTTCACCCGCATTCCCCACGAGGGCGGTCCGGAGCTCCGCGCCAACGCCGCGCTGGTGGCGTCGCAGTCCTAGAAGCCCCACCCGCCGGGCTTGGCGCGCACCTGCTTCGGCTGCGCGGATTCCTGCCCGTAGAAGCCGCCGAACCCCATCATCCCGATGCTGAAGTTCGTCACCCACTGACCCTCCTCCGCCACCGGGAGGCCCTCCAGGGCCTGGATGTTGAACGGACGCGCGAAGTGGAGCCGGAGGAGCAGCGGCCCGAGCCCGAGGTTCACGCCGGCCACGAAGTTCAGCACGCGGTGGTTCCACATGTCCCTCACCGAGCCGCCCACGCCACCCGCGTCCACGCCCACGATGCCCTCCAGGTTGGACAGGAAGGCGATGGCGATGAGCTGGTTGAGGGGCACCTGCACCTCCGCGGTCGAGTAGGCGAAGTGACGCCCCACCAGGAAGCGCTCGTCCCCGAAGTTGATGCCGCGGATGGTGTCGTAGCTGGAGAGGAAGTAGTCGCGCGAGAGCCTGCCGCCGAAGGTGCCGCCTGCGCCCAGGCGCATCAGCATGTGGATTCGCCCGATGAGCGGGAAGTACCGCTGGGCGTCGAGGCGGACGTTGCCGAAGACCTCCTGCGTGGTGGGCTGCCAGTCCATGATGCCTTCCAGCAGGATGGCGCTTCCGTCGATGGGGCCCGCGAAATAGTCGTAGCGGAGGGTGTCGAAGCCCAGTCGGAGCGCCACCTCGCCTTGAGGCCGGGCCCCGCCGATGTCCCGCTTCCACCCGCTGTAGAACTCGCCGTCACCGATGGCGTCCGCATCCTCGGGCAGGAGCAGCTCGCGCCTGAACCATGGATTGGCGAGCACCTCGCGCCAGAAGTCAGTGACGAAGTAGCTCGCGCCACCCACGCTGACCTCGCCCTCCAGGTACGCGAAGGTGTTGAACGGATAGCGCGCGAGCCCGGCCACACCGTAGAAGCGCTCGTAGTTGGTGAAGGGAAGCAGCGGGAGCGAGCGGTCCGTGCGGTACCGGAGCGACTGGAAGAGGCCGCCGCCCCAGGAGATCCGGCCCGCCTGGTTCAGGTAGAAGAGGAGACCGTCGGTGAGCTCCCAGCTCCCGTACGCAGCCACCTGGAGAAGGAGGCTGTGCGTCTTCAGCTTGTCCGTGGCCGAGCCCATCAGCTGGCCGAAGATTCCGCCCTGCGCCACACCTCCATAGCCGAAGAGGGGGCCGAGCTCGATGTTCTCCAGCCCGAACGGCGCATACGGCGTCGCCTGGCCGAGCGGGGTGCTCGCCATGACCGGTGGCTCCCCGCCCTCGAGCATGGCCATGGAGTTCCGCTCCGCGAGCTGCTCCGGCGCGATGCGGACCGGAACCCGGCGGCCGTTGCGGTGGAGCAGCGCCCACATGCTGCCGTCCGCTGCGGGGCTCGCGTCGAAGAGCCCGGTGGCGATGTCCGTGCGGCGCAGCAGCTTCTTGTCCGCCACCTCGTAGAGGTCCGCGCGGCCATCCTCCGTGTACGCGGTAAGGAAGACGCGGCCG
>JAKEEX010000242.1 GCA_022616315.1 Myxococcaceae bacterium | reverse complement strand
GGGCTTGATGACGATGTCGCGGAAGCCATGCTCCCCCAGTACGTCGCGGAGGGTGCGCCTGCTCCCCCGCGTGACGAACTCGGTGGGGACGACCGCCACGCCGCGCGCGTCGAGCTCGCGCAGGTACGTCTTCACGACGTTCCTCTGCATGACGTGCGCGGGGTTCAGGAGGGCCGTCTGCGCGGCAGTGCGCTCCACCCACGCGAGGAAGCCGTCGAGGTGCTTGTAGTAGTTCCACGTGGACCGCACCACGACGAGGTCGTGCTCCGCGAACGGCGCAGACGGGTCGTCCCACGCGAGGAGGCGGGCATCGACACCGGCACGCGTCAGGGCGGAGAGGAGGAGAGCCTCGTCGGCATCGGGCTCGGGCATCTGCTTGCAGGTGGCGACGGCGACGCGCATCGGTTCGTGAACTACCCTTCTGGAGACGTTGCGTCGATGACCTTCTTCGCGACGCCGAACGAGAAGCCGGCCCTCGCCAGCGCAGCGAGGTCCCGCTCGCGGTGCTCCTCCCGCGTCCCCGCCTCGCGACGGAAGGGTCCCAGCCGCTTCTTCCGTGCCCAGATGCGGGCGGCCTCCTCTTCGGAGAGCCCGGACGTCGCCTCGGCGAGCTTCTGCTGGACGAGGTTCGCGGCCACACCCTTCATCCGCAGCTTCTGCGCGATGACCCGGGCGCTCCGGCCCGCGGCGCGCAGCGACTGCGCCTTCATCCCGGCATAGGCGCTGTCGTCGACGAGCCCGCCGCGGACGAGCCTGTCCAGGAGCGCCTTCACCCAGCCGAGCGCCTCGGCGCGGTCCCCGCCGTGCGTGCGGAGGGAGCGGTCCACACGGCGGACGAGCACGCGCTCGAGCTGGGCCGCCGTCGCCGCGTACCGCTTCAGGTAGTGGAGCGCGGCGTTCTCCAGGGAGCGGGCGGACACCCTGCGGGGCCGCTTGTGCGCCACCCCGGGCTTCCTGTCCTGTGCACCCTGCGACGCGTCCACGGTCCGGGGTGTATAGCAGCCCCTTCCGACGTGGAGTCCGCTGCCCAAGGTGAAGACGCCCGCTCGCCTCCTGCTCGGCTGCTTCCCATCCACGTGCGGGCCGGCCGGGGCTCGCTCGTCAGGAGCGCCGCACACTGGCTGGCGGGCCCTTCGATGCGCAGACAAGAGAGGGTTTCACGCCCGGATGGGCGAGGCGCAAGGAGAGGGAAGATGACGTCACCCAGGGGCCCACACACCCTCCACCCGCGGGACAGGCTCGGACGTCCCCTCCCACCGGGCCGTCCGGACGAGCTGGGCCAGAAGCTGGAGCCCCGGGAGCAGGTGGGCTCCGAGAGCGAGGCGCTCGAGCGGGCCATTGCCCTCTTCGACGAGCGCCGCTTCTACGAGGCACACGAGTACTTCGAGTACCTGTGGAACTCGCCCGCGGTGGCGCCGGAGGACCGCAACTTCTGGAAGGGCCTCGCGCAGCTCTCCGCCGCGTGCTGCCACGTCCAGCGGGAGAACCCGCGGGGGGCGATGACGCTGTTCGGCCGCGTGGTCGACAACCTGCGTCCCTACCCCTCACCGCACCACGAGCTCGACACGTACGCCATCATCGGCCTGGCGCGCGCCCTGCGCGACGTCATCAGCGAGCACGGCGTCAGACGGGGCTTCCCGTTCCTGCCTTTCCCGACGCAGGCGCAGTCCGAGGCGCTCCGGGCACCCGTGTCCGGAAGCGCGGAGTGACGCCCAGACTTGCTCCACGGGCGCCGACCCCGGCGATGGCGGTCCGAGCTTCCCGTTCCGGGGCCACTGACCGGCGCGCTCCATCGCTGCGGTAAGCTCGCGCGCCACTGGCCGTTGCAGCCATGGAGGGTGGATGCGCGTGCGGAGGAAGTGGCTCGTCTTCGGGCTCCCGCTGCTCCTGGTGGGAGCCGTCGTCGGGATGGACTACGCCGCGTCGGAGGTGGACCGGAAGCTCAACCGCGTCCACGCCCGTGGGCGGTTCTCACCGACGGCGAGGACCGCGGAGGTGCACGGGCGCCAGACCATCGTGGACCTGCACGCGGACCCGCTGCTGTGGGGGCGGGACCTGAATGCACGGGGCACGGTGGGCCACGTGGACGTTCCCCGGCTGCTCGAGGGAAACGTGGCGCTGCAGGTGTTCGGTGTCGTCACGAAGACGCCGAGGAACCTGAACATCGAGCGCAACGACGACCGCACGGACGAGGTGTTGCTGCTGGCGCTCGCGCAGCGGTGGCCGCCCATGACGCTCGGAAGCCTCCTGGCGCGTGCGCAGCATCAGGCCGCGCTGCTGCAGGAGGCGTCGGAGGGGAGCGGAGGCGCGCTGAGGGTCATCCGCACCCGGGCGGACCTCACACAGCTGCTCGAAGGGCGCCGGAAGCAGCGACGCCAGGTGGGCGCGCTGCTCGCCCTGGAGGGGATGCACGCGCTGGAGGGCAAGCTCGAGAACGTGGACACGCTCCACAGAGCCGGCTTCCGGATGCTGGGGCTCACGCACTTCTTCGACAACGAGGTGGCCGGCTCCGCGCACGGAGTGGAGAAGGGCGGTCTCTCCGACCTGGGGCGTGCCGCCATTTCCCGGATGGAGCAGCTGGGCATCACGGTGGACCTGGCGCACGCGTCGGAGCGGGCCATGGCCGAGGCGCTGTCCATCGCGCGCCGTCCGGTGGTCGTGTCCCACACCGGAGTGCGCGGGACCTGCAACAACAAGAGGAACCTCTCGGACGCCCAGCTGCGTGCCATTGCCCGCAACGGTGGAGTCGTGGGCATCGGGTACTGGCAGACGGCGGTCTGCGGTGACGACGCGAAGGCCATCGCCCGGGCCGTCCTCCATGCCGTGAAGGTGGCGGGGGTGGACCACGTGGCCCTGGGCTCCGACTTCGATGGAGCGACCTCGACTCCCTTCGACTCCGCCGGGCTCACGGAGCTCACCCAGGCGCTGCTCGACGCCGGTCTGTCCGAGGAGGCGCTCGGCAAGGTGATGGGCGGCAATGCCCTGCGGGTGCTCGAGCGCAATCTTCCGGAGGAGTGACGGAGGGCTGACGGGTGTCAGCCGCGCCGGAACCAGTCCGCCGTCTCCGTGTCGGCCGGGATGAACAGCTCGACGCGGAGGTCCTCCAGCCGCGTGTCGAGCGGCGCCTGCAGGCTGGCGATGACGATGAACAGGCGCAGCTGGACGTCCTCCAGGCGGTAGCGCAGCAGCAGCACGGGCGGCGGCGGCCCACTCGGGTCCTCATGGAGCAGCCGCTTCACCTCCGGATTGCGGGCAAGGGTGGTGGCGGCCTCCGAGAGCTCCCGGTGGCGGACCAGCACCTGCTCCGCCATGTAGCGGCGCAGGAGGCAGGCCGCGGCCTCGCTCCAGTTTTCCAGCTTCTCCCGTCCCGGCCCGCGCCTCAGCATCAGCTCGAAGACGTTGTCGCGCGGAACCTCGGGGAGAGGCGTGCCCCGCACGGCAGACCACAGCTTCGCTGCGCCCCGGTTGCCCTTCTGGATGAAGGCCCCCTCGCGCAGGAGCAAGGCCGGAAACGGCTCGTGCGCCTCCAGGAAGGCCTCGAGCGCACGCTCGACCATGGCGAGCTCTTCGGGATTGCGTCCCATGGGTCCGAACAGCGGTGCGTACCCGGCCGTCAGCAACAGCTCGTTCTGCTGCGAGAGCGACAGGCCCAGCACCGAGCCCAGCGCCAGCACCATCCCGCGGCTGGGCTGGGCTCGGCCGCTCTCCAGAAAGCTGAGATGGCGCTGCGAGGTGCCGGCCGTCAGCGCGGCCTGCAGCTGGGAGAGCCCCGCGCTGCGCCGGTACTGCCGGAGGGTATCGCCGAATGGGAGATTCGAAGGCGCGGTGGACATGGCGAGGTGACCGGACGAAGAGACAGGCCCAGCCTATCCCATGCCTCGCTGCGGGACGCGGCAACCACCGCGTCCCGCAGGTGAGCTCGCGCTCAGGGCAGGCAAATCTCGCCGGTCACCTGGGTCACGACCGTGGTGGGGTCCCCGCTCATGGAGCCGCTGACGAAGAAGTAGCCTGTAGCACCGCTGAACTCGCCGTACCCATCGATGATCACCTGGAATGCAGTCACCCTGCCCATACCCGTGACGCCGGTCTCGCGAGTCACCAGGAGGATGTCGCCGCTGGCCGTTTTGTAGGTGAAGTAGCCGCTGTAGCTGATCCAGCCAGGCGAGGTGCTCGGGCCCTTCGCGGCGCTGTCCGCCTTGAAGTGTGTGGTCCCGCGCAGGCCATGGTTTCCTTCGACATTGCCCTCGAAGCCGCTCGTCGTCTGGACTTCGACCAGGTCCGCGTGCACCTCCTTGCACTCTCCGGCCAGTGCACTGGGTGCCAGCGCAATACCGGTCCCGACGACGAGCCCCCACAGGGTCGAACCTCCGAACATCCTCATTGCCTTCCCCTCCGCGCATCTGAAGGCGGCGGAATCGCCGCACCGTCAGCACACGTCACGCGCGGGGCAGCGGCAATTACGTGGGAGGTAAATGGCTTCGCGCCCAGGTGATGGCGTCCTCCGCGGAGTCGAAGACGCGGTAGGGCGTGGGGAAGGGAACCACGAGCATCACCATGCTGGAGATGAAGCGCAGCACGGGAGACTTCAGCACCACGGCCGTGGCCACGCAGTGCTTCCTCAGGAGCGACTCGTGCTCGGCGAGCCACGCCTTCTTGCGGGCGCGCGAGTACGGGGAGGCCTCCGTCAGAGCCGAGGCATCCATCACCACCGCGTGCGGCTCGCCCCGCACCAGGATGGCCGTGGCCTCCTGGATGTAGGCGTCCACCTCGGCGTCGGTCGGGTTCCCTTCCGACACGTGCAGCACGACGGGCCAGTGCTCGGTCAGGATTCGCGTGGCGCCCATGGCTTCACCTAGGCGTCAGTCTCTCCCGACGCACAGGGCAGCAGCAAGGAGAGCTCCGTCCCGGGCCCCTCCCCGCTCTGCACCTCGAGCCGCCCACGGTGCTCGGCGACGACTCTCTGCACGATGGACATGCGGATGCCCCTGCCCGTGGGGCGGGTGGAGAGGAGGGGCTCGCCGATGCGCGCCGGCTCGCCGTGCGCAGCCCCGCTCCGGCCGCTGTCGCGGAGGGAGACGCGGGTCCAGCGCATCCCGTCGCGCTCCTCGCCCCGGAGTTCCACGGACAGCTCGCCGCCGTCCGGCATCGCCTGGATGGCGTTGCGCACCACGTTCACCAGCGCCAACCCCAGGAGCCGCGTATCCAGCGCGGCCTCGAGAGAGGAGTCCACGGTGCGCCGGACGAGCTGGATGCGCGCTCCGGTGCCCGTCGCCCGGAGCGCGTGCGTGAGCGCCTCCTCCACCACGGGCCAGAGCGGCTGGGGCCTCAGCACCGCGTCCTGGGGGCGCACCAGCTCGAGCAGGTTGGACACCAGCTCGTCCAGCCGCCGGCTCTCCTCCTCCAGAATCCCCAGGAGCTCGTCGTTCTGCCCCGACGCCGGCTCCCGCCTGCGCAGCAGCGCGATGACGTTGCACATGGCGCCCAGGGGGTTGCGGACCTCGTGGGCCACGAGCGCCGCCATCTCCCCGAGCGCCACCAGCTGCTCGCGACGCACGAGCGCCTCCTGCGTCCGGCCCAGCTCCTCGAGCGACTGCAGCAGACGCTGCTCCACGTGCTTCAGAGGCGTGACATCCGTGTCCACGCAGAGCGAGCCGCACACCTGTCCGTCCTGCCGCACGGGGGCCACCACACGCGCCACGGTGCGCAGCTCTCCTCCGAGCACGAGCTCCAGCTCCTCGTGCACCACGTCCCCCGCCAGCGCCCGCGCGTGGTTGCGCTGCCAGGCCGCCTTGGCCTCCGGGGGAAGCGGCACCTGCTCGGGCCCGCGGCCGACCATGTCGCCCCAGTGCTGCGTGGACACGGGGTTCTGCAGCACCACACGCCCGAGCCGGTCACAGATCCAGAAGTCGAAGGGGAGGCCCTCGCCGAGCGCCGCGAGCCACGCCTCGAGCTCGCGCCACTGCCGCTCGCTGGCGCGCTCCCGGGAGATGTCGAGCATGGCACCCAGGAGCCGGGGCGCCGCACGTCCTTCGCCTGGAAGACGGCGCACGGCCGTGCGGAAGAAGACGTCCTCGCGCCCGGGGAGGAGCACCCGGTGCTCGAGCACGCGTGGCGCGCCATCCGCGGCCACATCACGCAGCGTCTGCACGAGACGGGCCCGCTCGGCCTCCGGAATCACGCGCTCCCAGAAGGAGGCCGAGAGTGCAGGTCCGTCTGCCGGGAGGCCAAGCGACGCCGCAGCGTGTGCACCCACGAGCTGCACCTGCAGCGTCTCGGGGTCCGCATGGAACACCACGGCCCCGAGCATGCCGAGCAGCTCGCCCAGGTCATGCTGGGTCTCTGCGCCCCCCTCGCGGTTCATCGTGTCCCCATCCTACGACGCCGCGTCCTGCGACGCTGCCGTCTACTCCCCCGGATTCACGCTGCGACGCAGTGACTGTGGAATCCTGAAGCGCGCCTGTTTTCCTTCGCGCTCGGCGAGCACGATTCCCTCCATCAGCAGGTGCGTGGCATGTGCGAGGAAGCGGGAGCGCCGCAGCTCGCGGTCAGGGACGTTCAGGAGCTCGTCGAGCTCCAGCGCCCCTTCGACCAGCACCCGCGTCCAGTCCATGGACGGAAGGCCGAGCAGGTCCGCGCAGTGATCTCCCGCGAGGTGGCGGACCAGCACCACGGGCACGCCGTCGAAGACGCTTCCGGGCAGGTAGTCCTGCATCATCCGAAGGAGCGGCTGGACGAGGAAGCGCCCGTCGCTGGAGGGTGCCCACTGCCGGTCGCGGATGGCGTCCATGAGCGCCTCGGCGTCCGCGCGGTCACGGGGCAGCAGCTCCTCCCGCACGCCCATCAGGCTGCCCACGACGTTCCACGTGTGGACCCAGGCCTCGGCCTCCTCCGCGGACACCTCCACGCCCAGCCGTGGGAGCGCATCCAGCGGCACCGCGCAGAACGTCATCAACGTCCCGGCGAGGTCCTCCTGGTTGATGGGGAGCCCGAGCCGCGCCGCGTCCCAGGCAGCACCGGGCCGCATGCG
>JAKEEX010000241.1 GCA_022616315.1 Myxococcaceae bacterium | reverse complement strand
GCCCATCCGGCCCAGTGCGTTGGAGGCCGCGCTGCCACCTCCCGTGTGCACGCTGGCTTCAGCCCGTGTGACGACAGGAGCAGCCGAGGGCTTTGCGTGTCCCCGGGCCGTACCGAGCCTCCGTGTCACAGCCCGTCCAGCCCCCCGTCCCCCCAGCGCAAGCACGTCTCCGTGGATACCTGGCGCGAACTATCCGCACCGCACCACCTCGGACGCACGTGCGACGTCGCGATACCGAGCTTCCTGATTGAGTCGCCTCACCGCACCCACACGGTGCTGCTCCCGGTTCCGGTGGTCGTCCAGACGTGGCCGGCGCCTGCACGCAACCCGGCCTGAGGAGAGACGCTGTAGCGGTCCAGCTCGATGTCCGCACCCACGTGCCTCGGGACCACCCACTCCGCGGCCCTCTCTGGCCCCCTGACGCCCTCGGCACCGGGAATGGCAAGCGGCGTGAGCGTCGAGAGCATCAGCTGTGCGGATTCCCTCAGGGTTTCGCCCTCGAGCTGGAGGCGTCGGAGTGTGGCCCTGTTCGGATTCGTGCTGGAGAAGCTGTACGCCCACAGCCCGTCCGCCTCCAGGCCGACCAGGTCCGACAGCGGAGTGCCGATGCTCGAGCAGCGGGCGGGCACACCGGGAGCATTTCCGGGCGAGATCGAGAATGCGCAGACGCTCGTCATCGCCTCTGGCGGGCTTTGAGCGCCCGTCCAGGTGACGCTGTCGACCAGAGGCGCGCCCGGGTGGTTCAGCACGAGCATCGCGCTCTCCGTGAGCATCAGGCGCCGGCCGCTGCCGAACGAGAGGACCCGGGCGCCCGGGTTGACGAGCGTGCCCTCCGCGTCCAGGTAGAGCACGACGAGCTCGTCGGAGGTGAGGTACGCGAGACGATGCTCGTCCGCGACGACCCCCTCCAGCGGCTCCTGCGTCCATGCGGTGCTCGCACGCTCCAGCAGGGGACCGCTTCCCGTGTCCTCGTGCACCGAGATGCGACTCGCTCCCATGACCCACACGGTATTGCCGGCCACCCAGGTGCGCGAACCGGGAAGCGGCGTGAGCTCCTGCGCGCCGCGGAAGACCCGGTCGTCGCAGACCCACGCGCCCAAAAGCGTTCGCTGGAGCTTCGTGCACGCTCGAGGCACCGTCACCCGCGCCTCCGCGGTGCGGTCCGTGGCCACCATCACCTCGCGCTGAACGAGCCCTCCCACCGGCTCGAAGATGACCGAGACGTGGTGCGGCCCCGGAGTCGCGGGGACGAACTCCACCTCCGCGTTGCTCACGCCCGTCAGGGACGAGGAGGCGTCCACCGAAACGTTCCGCCCGTCGAGCACCGTGGCGCGGACACTGTCCGGCCTCTCCCCGGGCCCGCAGCCGAACGCCGTCCGGGAGGCGAACTGCAGCACCACCTGCTCCCCGGGGACGAAGACGCGTGGCGCGACGGCCTCCATGACGTCTGGCGCCGCAACGCCGGGGGGCCCCCCATTGAAGCACTCAGTCCCAGGCCCGGGACACGCGGCGAGAGCGGACAGTGCGAGCAGTGCGAGGATGCGGAGCAGAACCATGGCGCGCTCCCTCCTCTGCGCACTCTCCGCCAGCGCTGTCGCGCGCGTCCATTGCCCGGGTGTCGTCGTGCCTGCAGCAAACAGCGCCATCCACCTCGGGAGCCACGGCGGAATCCGGTTGCGCAGCCCCCTCGCCCTTGCCCTCTCCCGGTGGGAGAGGGGACCCGGTCACGCGGCGCTGACGGTGGAGCGCTCCGCCTGCGCGGCCTCCGCGGCGCACTGGGGCGCGTCGGACCAGAAGCGCACCCAGGCGTCGGCCTGCGCGCGCGCATCCTGTCGCCCGAGCTCGATGAGCTGCCGCGCGAAGCCACCATCGAAGAGCAGGTACGAGGCGAGGTCTGCCTCGTTGTCCGCCTCCCGCTCCGCGAGGTGCAGCAGCGTGCGGTGTGCCAGCCCGTTGCTCCGCCGACGGAACTCCTGGGACCGGATGTACTCGGCGGCAAGTGCACCGATGTCGCGTGAGGGCCGCACCAGGAGCTCGCGCACGTAGCGCACCGGCTGGTTGCGGTGCGGCTCCATCGCCCCGTTCAGCGTCTGTGCGAACCCGGGGCCATAGGCCATCGTCCCCGCCTCCAGGAGCGCATTGAGCCGGCGCATCCGCGAGAGGTCCTGGTCGGTCCGGTCCGCGAGCAGCGCGTTGAGCACCTTGCCCACCAGGAAAGGGGCGCTGGCGTGCACGTCCTCTTCCGGCAAGGTGCCAACCGTGCTGGCCTCCGCCCCGTGCGCCTCCGGACGCAACGACACGACCACGACGCGCTGCGCGCCCAGCCGCAACGCCGGGCTGAGCGGCACGCTGTACTGGAGCCCACCATCCACGTGGAGCCGACCGCGCAGACGCACCGCCGGGAAGACGACGGGAAGGGCCGCAGACGCGAGCGCGTGCAGGGGACCGATGCGTCCGGCCACCGCGCGGGTGGAGACGTCGTGGCTCCACGGAGGCACGCCACCCCCGCGGCGCTGCACGAACACCGTCGTCTTCCCGCTGCTGACGCAGGTGGTGCTCACCGCCACCGCGTCCAGGCGCCCCGCACGCAGGTTGCGGCCCAGCTGGAGCCAGGGAATGGTGTGGCCCACCAATGCCCGGAGGCCCCGCGGGTCCACCAGCCCGCCGTACTGGATGTCGCGAGGGTGGCGAGCGGGCCGGCCGAACGTCTCCCGCACCAGGCGGAAGATGTCCGCCACGCCGAAGCGCAGCACCTCCTCCATCTGCATGGCCATCCAGCGCGCGCACAGCTCCCGTGCCTGGGTGCGCGGCGTGTGGCTCGTGGCCGCCACGTAACAGGCGTGGATGGCGCCGACGGAGGTGCCCACCAGCACGTCGAGCTTCAGCTCGCGCCCGAGCCCCGGCTCCAGCTCCTCCCGCAGGAAGGAGAGGACCCCCGCCTCGTACGCCCCGCGCGCCGCGCCTCCGCCGAGCACCAATGCCGTCTTCAACGCACCCACGCTTGCCTCCCCGGGAGGAGAGGAGTCTAAGCCGGGGCTCGGACGCTCGTGGCCACGCGTGCCGGAGAGGCCACGCCCGTTCGCTGTCCTCCCAACGCGCACAGTGGCGGATAAAGGATAGAGAGACCGCAGCATGAAAGACTCCGAGACAGGGGCCCCATCGCGCGCGCTGGAGGCGCTGGGCTGGACGCCCACACTCGCCGAGGCCCTCGCCGCCTTGCGCGCCCCGGAGCTCGTCGTCGCGCGCGCCCTGGAGGAGCGCGGCGGCTTCTACTCTCTCGCGAGCGCGGAGGGAGAGCTGTCGGCCCGGGTGGCTGGAGCGCTGCGCCACCAGGCCTCGAGCGCGGCGGAGCTGCCCGTGGTGGGTGACTGGGTGGCGGTGCGCCGCGGGGACTCGGGGGGCCTCGCCAGCATCCGCGCCGTGCTTCCCCGGCGGAGCAAGCTGTCGCGGCGCGCGGCGGGCGAGGAGCACGTCGAGCAGGTGCTCGCGGCCAACGTGGACGTCGCCTTCCTCGTGATGGGACTGGACGGGGACTACAACCTGCGGCGGCTGGAGCGCTACCTCGCGCTGGCACGCACGGGCGGCGTGCGGCCGGTGGTCGTGCTCAGCAAGGCGGACCTCCGCCCGGACGCGAGCGAGTGCGTGGCGGAGGTGGAGGCGGCGACGCCGGGCGTGGCGGTGCACGCGGCCAACCTCCGCTCGCCCGAGTGCGACGCGACGCTGCTGGCACACGTGCGCACCGGAGAGACGGCCGTGCTGCTGGGCTCCTCGGGGGTGGGGAAGTCCACGCTCCTCAACCGCCTCCTGGGACAGGAGGCGCAGCGCACCCGCGAGGTGCGTGCGGACGACAGCCGGGGGCGCCACACCACCTCGCACCGACAGCTCTTCCGGCTGACGGGCGGGGCGCTCCTCATCGACACACCGGGCGTTCGCGAGCTCCACCCGTGGGAGGCGCTCCCCACCGTGGAGGAGGCCTTCCCGGACGTGCTGGAGCTCACCGCCGCCTGCCGCTTCCGCGACTGCCGCCACGAGGACGAGCCCGGGTGCGCCGTGCGCTCTGCCGTGGTCGATGGTGTGCTTCAGGCGGAGCGCCTCACGGCCTTCCGGAAGCTGCGCGGCGAGCTGGAGGTCGCGCAGTCACCGAAGGGCGCCGGAGACACGTCGCGGAAGACGGGGTACCGCAAGGCGCGGCGGTGAGGCGCGCCCTGTGGGGCAGCTCCCTCACCCTGTCCCTCTCCCGGAGGGCGAGGGTTCGTTGAGCTCCCCGGTCACTCCGGGGAGAGTGCGCTACGCCACGCCCGCCACGTCCAGCGATGGCTGCGGTGCAGCGCGAGGCTGTGCCTCGAGGGCCTCGCGCTGCAGCCAGCCCGCGACACCCACCAGGGACATCCCCAGCGAGCGGAGCGTGTTGAAGAGCTCGCCCGCGCGTGCGGCCTCCCCTGGCAGCAGCGGCACGAGCCACTCGCTCGCGTCGTAGACGAGCCACACGGCGCCGGACGCACCCATCACCCACCAGACCCACGCCAGCCGGCCGCCGCGCAGCATGGAGGCCACGCGCAAGAGAGGCATCGCCAGCAGGATGGTGGCGAAGTCGCCCAGCGTGGAGGCGATGCTCATCGTCGCCGACCAGGCCGCCCCGGCGCCCGGCGCGGAAGGGCGCAGGAAGGACTGGACGGAGAGCAGGGCGATGGCGAGCGCCGCCGCCCCACCCAGTGCCAGCAGCACCCGCGAGCGCCGGGTGGAGGCCGGGCGCAGGCCGGCGCGCCGGTAGGCCAGCGCGAGCATCACCAGCGCCCACGTCGTCGTCACGTTCGCTGCAACGACCACCAGCGTGCGCGCGGGCAGCAGCGCCGAGTCCGCGAAGGCCCGGCCCGGCTCGAAGTGCGTCCAGTAGCTGCGCATGGCCGTGCTCACCAGCAGCAGGGCCGCGCCCGCCGCGAAGCCCGCCCACACCCGCCGCAGGTAGTCTCCCGGGGAGAAGGAGCGCAGCGCGGCCACCGTGCCGAGCACGCCCACGCAGGCGCCCGCCCAGCCCGCGAGGTCGTGCACCACGCGCAGCTGCTCCGCGGAGTCGAAGAACGCGAGGGTCGCCGCGGTGTGCGCCACCGCCAGCCCGAGGACGACCCCGAGCGCCCGGAGGGCACCCCCAGTCAGGTGCTGCTGGCTCATCGCCCCACCTTCCGGGAGAGCTCGTCGAGGACGCTGCGGGCGCGCTCGACGCCCACGAACGTGTTCAGGATGGGTCGCAGCCCTTCGAGCAGGGCGGGCGCGTCGGTGAGGGTCACCTGCTCCGGCGGGCGCTGCAGGGCGCGCAGTGCTGCCGTGCGCACCGACATCTTCGCGGTGAAGTCCCCGAGCAGTGGCTCGAGGTGCTTCTCGACGGTCTCGTGCACCGCGCCGGACGCTGCATGCTCCAGGAATGTCTGGCTCACCCGCCCTCCCGGCCGGAATCTCCTTCAACTCCGGAACACTTGGAAGGGGTTCAAAGCGTCACGCCGGGTTCTTCCTCCAGCCGCGTTCGCGCGGGGACACGCCGGACGCGGCCGAGGTGTCGGCGGAGCTCCGGAAGGGTGCGAGTGTTGAGCACATCCTTCCCCTCCGCCCAGCCCCGCCGCGCCACCCACACGCCGTAGCGCAGGTTCTCCAGGTGGCGCGCGTGGTGCGCGTCGCTGGAGATGACGAGCGGCACCTTCGCCTGGAGGGCCATCCGGCACGCGGTGTCGGTGAGGTCCAGCCGCTCCGGCTGGGCGTTGACCTCCATCGCCACGCCCTCCTCGCGCGCCACCTCCAGCACCTGCTCGAGGTCGAAGGCGTACGCATCCCGACTGCCGATGAGGCGTCCACTCGGATGCCCGAGCACGTGCACGTGGCCACTCTGCAGCGCCGCCACGATGCGTGCGGTCATCTCCCTCGCGGGCATCTGGAAGCGCGAGTGCACGCTGCCCACCACCCAGTCGAGCGACTCGAGCGCCTCGTCGGCGAGGTCCAGCGCTCCGTCCGCGAGGATGTCCACCTCGATGCCCGCGAGGAGGTGCGGCCGCCCCTTCAGCCCCGTGTCCAGCCGGCGGATGTCCTGCGCGTGCCGCAGCAGCTGTCTGTTGGTGAGCCCCCGCGGCCGGGAGCGTGAGTGGTCCGTGATGGCGACGTAGCGGCGCCCGAGCGCCCGCGCCGCCGAGGCCAGCTCCTCGAGCGTGCTGCTCGCGTCGGAGGAGGCGTCCGAGTGGACGTGCATGTCCCCGAGGAGGTCCTCCTCCTCCACCAGGTGCGGCAGTCGATGGCGCGCGGCGGCCTCCAGCTCGCCGAGCCCCTCGCGCAGCTCGGGCGGAATCCAGGGGAGGCCCACGGCGCGGAACACGTCCTCCTCCCGCTCGCCGCTGAGCCGGCGCCCGCGCTTGGTGAAGACGCCGTACTCGCTCACCTTGAGGCCTCTGTGCACCGCGAGCGTGCGCACGGCGATGTTGTGGACCTTGTTCCCGGTGAAGTAGTGGAGCGCGGCGCCGTAGGACTCCGGTGCGAGCACGCGCAGGTCCACCTGCATGCCCATCCGCAGTCGCACGGTGGCGCGGGTGGGCCCCAGCGCGAGCACCTTCGCCACGCCCGGCAGGCCCGGCACCACGCGCATCACCTTCTCGGGCGCGGTGGAGGCCACGAGCAGGTCCAGGTCCCCCACCGTCTCCTTGCGCCGCCGCACGCTGCCCGCGGCCTCCGCGCGTTTGACGCCGGGCACCTCGCGAAGGCGCGCGAGGATGGCCTCGGCGTACGGCAGCGCGCGGTGGAGCAGGAAGCGCCCCTTGCGTGAGCGATGACGGGCCACGGCCGCGGCAATCGCCTCTGCGCGCTTGTGGCCCTGCCGCGGGAGCTGGGCGAGCCGGCCGTCGAGAGCTGCCTCTTCCAGCGCGTCCACGCTCGTGACGCCGAGCTCCTTCCAGGCCTGCGCCGCCGTCTTGGGCCCCACGCCCTCCAGCTGCAGCAGCTCCAGCACCCCGGGAGGCACCTTGCCGCGCAGACGCGAGAGCTCGTCGCAGGTCCCGTGCTCGACGTACTCGCCGATGCGGGCCGCGGTGTGCGCGCCCACCCCGGGCAGCGAGCCCAGCTCCCCACGCTCCCACAGCTCCGCCACGGGCACGGGCAGCGTGTCCACCACCTGCGCAGCCCGTCGGTACGCGCGCACCTTGAACGGGTTTTCCAGGGTGAGCTCGAGGAGGTCGGCAATCTCTCCGAGCATGGCGACGACCTCGGCGTTCTCCATGTCGCGCTCCTCGCCGTCCGTCCCCTCTCCCTCGACAGTCAATGTCCGTCCCCCTCGCGACACGGGACAGTGACGGCGCGCCCCCGCCCTCCCGGGACACACCTCCAGCGGCTCGAGGGAGCACCCGCCCAATCGCCCACAAGCCCACCCGACGGGCACGAGTCGGGGTAGGGTGGCGCCGCGATGACGACCCAACTCACCGAGCAGAAGCTCATCTTCGCCAGCGCGGTGGAGGGCCTGTTCCACAACGCCCTCCAGGGCCGGATGACACCGGGCCTGAAGGAGCGCCTGGCCACACAAGGGCTGAAGCTGGACGGCAAGCTGCTCCCTGCCTACACCTCGGAGGTGTGGCACCGCTGCCTCGAGGAGGTGGTGCGTGAGCTCTGGCCCCGGGTGCCGAAGGAGGAGGGCTACCGGCAGCTCGGGCGGCAGCTGGTGGTGGGCTTCCGCGACACGCTGCTCGGCCGCGCGTTGGAGGTGGTGGCCCGCGCGGTGGGCGTGCGGCGCCTGCTGGAGCGGATGGAGAAGAACATCCGCAACGGGGACAACCACACCCGCATCCGCTTCGAGGTGGTGGACGAGCGCCACGTGCGGATGGAGGTGTCCGACGTCACCGACCACCCCAGCTACTACCAGGGCATCCTGGAGGCCTCCACCGAGCTGGCCGGAGGCAAGGAGGTGGAGGTGCGGATGCTCGCCCACCACCCGCCGGGAGCCACCTACTCGGTGCGCTGGCGCTGACCCATCTTGAGCGGCAGGAGCCCACGATGGCGTCACAGCCGCTCATCCGGAAGGGAATGGTGGTGAGGAGCAGGGACGGCGTGCCGCTCGGGCGCGTCGCCGAGGTGGACGCGGACGGCTTCGTCGTCGAGCGGCGCCTCGTCGTCCCGAGGGAGCTCCGGATCAGCGCGCGAGAGGTGGACGCGCTGGACGGCGACGACGTCATCCTCTCCTGGGAGCGCGAGGACCTGCCCGGCCTCACGACGGTGGAGCTCCCGCGCCGGGGCGAGGCCACGACGCTCGGCGGCCTCCCCGAGGCCCCCGGGGCCTGGGAGCTTCCCGAGTAGCCTCGAGCGGGAGCGCCTTCAGGCCCGCGCCACCGCGCGCCGCCACTTGTCCAGCGCGCGGGCACGCTCCAGGGGCTTCATCTTCGGCCTGAAGGTGCGCTCGGCCTTCCACACCCGCCGCACGGCCTCGGTGTCCTTGAACAGGCCCGCGCCCAGGCCCGCCAGCGCCGCCGCGCCGAGCGACGTCGTCTGCAGGTCGCGCGGCCGCACCACCGGCACCTGCAGCACGTCCGCCTGGAACTGCATCATCAGGTCGTTCGCGGCCGCGCCCCCGTCCACCTTGAAGGCGGGGATGTCGCGCCCGGAGTCCCGGCGCATCGCCTCGGCGAGGTCCTGGATCTGGAGCGCAACCCCCTCCAGCACCGCGCGCGCGAGGTGCCCGCCGTGGGTGGAGCGGTCCATCCCCGCGAAGAGGCCGCGCGCCTCCGCACGCCAGTGCGGCGCGCCCAGGCCCGCCAGCGCCGGGACGAAGACCACCTCCCCGGTCTCCTCCACCGTGCGCGCCAGCGCCTCGATGTCGGCCGCGCGCTTGATGAGCTTGAGCCCATCGCGCAGCCACTGCACCGCCGCGCCGGCGATGAAGGAGCTCCCCTCCAGCGCGTACACAGCCCTCTGGTGCCCGAGCCGCCACGCCACCGTGGTGAGCAGCCCCGAGGTGCTCGGCACCGGCACCGTCCCCGTGTTCATCAGCAGGAAGGCGCCCGTGCCGTAGGTGCACTTGGACTCGCCGGGGGCGAAGCACGCCTGGCCGAAGAGGGCGGCCTGCTGGTCCCCCGCCATGCCCGCCACGGGAATCCCGTCCGGCAGGCCCTTCAGGCCGCGCGTGGTGCCGTACACCTCCGCGGAGGAGCGCACCGCCGGGAGGCAGGCGCGCGGCACGTGCAGCCGCTCGAGGCAGTCCGCGTCCCACTCCAGCGTGGTGAGGCCCATCAGCAGCGTGCGGCTCGCGTTGGACACGTCGGTGACGTGGGCGGCGTGGCCGGTGAGCTTGTAGACGAGCCAGGTGTCGATGGTGCCGAAGAGCGCGTCGCCCCGCTCTGCCAGCCGGTGCGCGCCCCGCACGTGCTCGAGCATCCACGCCAGCTTGGTGCCGGAGAAGTACGGGTCCAGCACGAGCCCCGTCGTCTCGCGCACCGCGGGCTCCTCGCCGCGGGCCCTGAGGGCGGCGCACATGTCCGCGGTCCTCCGGTCCTGCCACACGATGGCGCGCGCGAGGGGTGTCCCGTCTCCGCGGCGCCACAGGCCGGTCGTCTCGCGCTGGTTGG
>JAKEEX010000240.1 GCA_022616315.1 Myxococcaceae bacterium | reverse complement strand
GGTGCCTGGACGGGGCCCGCGCCTGCCCGCCCGAGGACATCGGCGGGGCGCCGGGCTACGAGGACTTCGTCGAGGCCATCGCCGACCCGACGCATGGAGAGCACGAGGAGATGCTCGCGCGCGTGAAGGGCCGGTTCGATCTCGAGGCGTTCGACGTGGACGCAGTGAACGCGGCGCTTTCGGGCCTGCGTCGCGCTTGAAGAAGAAGCGCAGCCCGGCGGAGATGGAAGGGCCCCCACGCCCTTCCTGCACCCGTGTCCCCCCACGGCCACGGGTACCGGCCCCTGTTCCCGTTGCCCTCCACCTCCGCCGGACTGCGGCGGACGTCGCGGTTCCTCACGCAGGGGCTTCGCCCGACCCCTTTGCCCTGCCTACCAACCTGCGCGAGTTGCGACGTCTGCGCGCCGCTGTGTGAGCAAGGTGTGTGCCGGGAGCGTGCGCCGGGACGGGAGGTGGTTGGACCGTCTTGTGGGGTGGAAGGGGTCCGCTGCGTTGCACTGGGTGCGGGTGACGGGGCTTCGTCCGCTGCTTTGGAAGAGGTGCTCACCCGTGGGGTGCGGGGAGGTGGAGGAGGAGGCTTGAGGCGAGCTCCTCGCGCTTGCGCTCGGCCACCTGGGCGACGTCCTCCCAGCGAATCCAGCCCTGCGCCGCGGCGTGGCGCGCCGCGCTCACCGTGTCCGTCACCAGGTGCATCTGGCTCCCGGCGTCCCGGACCTCCTCGGTCAGCCGGTGCAGCTCGTGCGTGCGCAGCGGCCCCGTGTGCACGCTGCGGATGTACACCGCGAGGATGCGCCCGGGGTGCTCACGCACCATCGTGGTGTAGAGCTCCGGGTCCTCCTGCCCGCTGTCACCGATGAGGAGGAAGGGCAGCTCCGGCAGCGTGGTGAGCACCTCCCGGATCTTCTCCAGCTTGTGGCCGTGCCCACCCCCGGGCGCGAGGCCATGGCGCGACAGGCCCCAGTCGCGCAGCAGCAGCGGCCCCGCGGGGATGCGGTTGAGTCGGAGGAACTCGTCCAGGTGCTCGTAGAGGTTCCACGGGCTGCTCGACACGTAGAAGATGGGGTTGCCCGCGCCTCCGCTCTTCCCTGCGTGCAGGGACTGGTAGAACGCGCTCACGCCCTCGAAGGGCAGGCGCGTGCGCGCGTCCGCGAGGAACAGCGACCACAGCCTCCGCGCGATGTGCGCGACGCCGGTGATGATGACCGTGTCGTCCAGGTCCGACACCACGCCGTACTCCGCCCGCGGGTTGGCCACGAGCACCGGCGCGAGCGTGGGCGCGCCGGCCGGCGTCAGGCGCAGCTCCGCCACCTGCCAGCCCGGCGTGAGCCCCTCGGGCGCGGGCACGGCGAGCTCCAGGTGCCCCTCCTCGTCCGTGCGCGCCTCCCAGGTGTGCCCGTTCAGACGGACGTGGACGTGCGCACCGGGCACCTCGCGCGTGGAGAAGCGCTTGTAGGCCGCCACCACGTGCCGCCAGCGGCTGTGGTGGTCCTGGAGCACCGGCGCACAGGGGTCCTCCAGCACCCGCGCGCGCAGGCGCACCAGCTGGAGCGACGCGTAGCCCCGGAAGGGAAGGATGCGCCGGGGACGGTTGAGACGGAGGAGCGCGAGGACGATGCGGCGCACCGCACGCACACCCCGGCGTGACCCCAGGGCCAGCCGCAGCATGAGGGAGGGGCGTGTTGCCATGGGACTCGAGGCCTCAGGTCGGGCTCGCCTCGTTCATCGCGCCTCCCTCCACCATCCACTCGAGGGCACCGCGCTCGTCGAGGTCCAGCAGCTCGTCCGCACCACCGATGTGCTCGCCGCGGATGAACACCTGCGGCGTGTCCGTCGCGCCGCTTGCGCGCACGCGCATCTCCTCGCGGCGCTGGGGGTCGTCGGTGACGTCGATGTCGTCGAACGCGATGACGTGACGACGCAGGATGAGCCGCACGCGCTGCGAGTGGGGGCAGCCCCTCCGGGTGTAGAGCGTGACAGCGGCCATCGACGCACCTCCTCGCCTGGGTAGCTTAGGCATCGGGTCGGGTGGGGGCTCGAACCGCCATGCTGACAAGCGGGGAGACGGACCGGGGGCAGCCCACCCGAATCAGGCGTCCCACCGTTTTCTGATGGACTTCCCGCGGGCCCGCGGCCTGACGGAAGCCCCGCCCGGACGTCACGCCGCGCCCCTCCCATCCGCACACCGCGGCTGCCCATGTGGACGTCGGTGCGCGCTCGAGGCGGCCCGCTCGGCTGCCCGTCCCCACGGCAGGCCGAAATGCGTTGGAAAGCCGCAGGGTTCTGAGTGGTACCCCGACGGGCAAGCCTTCAGCCCGCCGCAGTGCGCCACCGCCCGGGGCGCTCGCAGAGGCCTTCGGGGCTTGCCGAGGGCAGTGCGAGCACATAGAAGGCGCCGCAATTTTCACCCTCCGAGGAACGATGACGACGAAGCTCCCCATCGAGGTCCAGCGCGCCGAGACGCTCAAGCCGAGGCCCTCCGAGGAGAACCTGGGCTTCGGGCGCTACTTCTCGGACCACCTCTTCCGCATGGACTACACGGCGGAGCGGGGCTGGCACAGCCCGCGCATCGTCCCCTACGGGCCCCTCGGTGTGGACCCGGCGGCCGCCGTCTTCCACTACGCCCAGGCCGTGTTCGACGGCGCGAAGGCGTTCCGCGGCCAGGACGGGCAGGTGCGCGTCTTCCGCCTCACCGACCACTGCCGCCGCCTCAACGCGAGCGCGGCGCGGCTGTGCATGCCCACGCTCCAGCAGGAGCACCTCGAGCAGTCCCTCGTCGAGCTCATCCGGGTGGAGAAGAGCTGGGTGCCCTCCGCGCCGGGCACGGCCCTCTACCTGCGCCCCACCATCGTCGCGACGGAGGGCTTCCTCGGCGTGCGGCCGGCCGAGCGGTACACCTACTTCTGCATCGTCTCCCCGGTGGGCAGCTACTTCGCGGGTGGGCAGCAGCCGGTGAGCATCTGGGTGGAGGAGCAGTACACCCGTGCGGCCCCGGGGGGCCTCGGTGCCGCCAAGGCGGGCGCCAACTACGCCGCCAGCCTCACCGCTGCGGTGGAGGCCAAGAAGCGCGGCTTCGCCCAGGTGCTGTGGCTGGACGCCCTCGAGCACAGGTACATCGAGGAGGTGGGCACCATGAACCTCTTCGTCCGCATCGGCGACGAGGTCATCACGCCGCCGCTCGACGGCAGCTTCCTGCCCGGCATCACCCGCGAGAGCGCGCTCGCGCTGCTGCGCCACTGGGGCGTGAGGGTGAGCGAGCGCAAGCTGTCCATCGACGAGCTGCGCGAGGCGCATGCCCGGGGCGAGCTGAAGGAGGTCTTCGGCACGGGCACCGCCGCCGTCATCTCGCCCGTGGGCTCCATGGGCTTCAAGGACGGCACGCTCACCATCGGTGACGGCAAGGTGGGCGAGGTGTCCCAGCGGCTGTACGGCGCCATCACCGGCATCCAGTACGGCACCGCGCCGGACACCTTCGGGTGGATGACGCGCGTCGACTGAGCGGCCGCCACAGCGCCCGCCTGCTCCGCCCGCCCTTGCTCGCGCCGCCGGCCGCGCTATCCCTCGAAAAGAGGAGGCAGGTGGCGTCGTGCGAGCAGCCCTTCAGTTGCCGCGTGTCATGTCCCGCCCCGTCCGCATCCGGGAGGAGGCGGAGACGTCGCGGCGGGTGGAGGGCCGCTTCCTGCGCCTGCAGGGCCGCCGCGTGCGCCTGCTCGACGCAGGTGAGGGGGAGCCGGTGGTGCTGCTCCACGGCGTGGGGGGCTGGGCGGAGCACTGGCGCGACGTGATTCCCGCGCTCGCCTCCGCGGGCTACCGCGCGCTGGCGTGTGACCTGCCGGGCTTCGGGCACAGCGAGGCGCCGGATGCGGTGCAGTACTTCGACCCCGCGGACCCCTACTACGTGCGCTTCCTGCGCGAGCTGCTCGACGCGCTGGGCCTGACGCGCGTGACGCTCGTGGGCCACTCGCTGGGAGGCGCCATCTCCATGGTGAGCACCGCGTGCATGCCGCAGCGGGTGGACCGGCTGGTGCTGGTGGCACCCGGTGGCTTCGGTGACCTCGTTCCCACGGGATGGCGGGCGCTCAGCGCGTCCATGGCCGCGCGGTTCGGGCCCAGGCTCCCGCCCGCGGCGCTCTGCAGCCTGCTGCCCGCGAGGATGGTGCACGGAATCGTCCGCTCGAACTTCCACGACCCGGCGCAGGTGCCTCCGTGGCTGCTCGAGGACGCGCTGTCCTTCGCCCGTGCCGGCGCGGCGGTGGAGGTGACGCGCGTGCTGCGGCAGCTGCTCGGAGGGCGTGGGCCGCGCGGGGAGCTCAAGGAAGCATGGCACCCGAAGTTTGCAGAGCTGCGCTGCCCCACGCTCCTCGTCTGGGGCCGCGAGGACCGCACCGTCCCCTGCGAGCACGCGGATGTGGCACGGTCGCTGATCCCGGGCGCCAGGCTCGAGCTCATCGACGAGGCGGGTCACCTCGTCATGCTGGAGCAACAGGAGCGCTTCGCCCAGGTGCTGATGGGCTTCCTCGGGGCGGAGAGCCCGGACCCCGGCACGCCTCATTGAAGAGCGTGGGTCCACAGCCCCCTCCCCCTGTCTCCCTCTCCCAGGGGGAGAGGGGCGTTCAGCGCGCGGAGGCGTCGTGCAGGAAGCGCGCGAGGGTGAGCTCGCTCGCCGTGTCCATCTCCACGAAGCGCAGCTTCAGGCGGTCCTTCGGGCCCACGGTGGAGACGGGCTCGCCGAGGGCGCGCAGCTCACCGCCGGGCAGCGGGATGCGCACCTCGTAGCGTGCGCTCGCCGGCCCCGACAGCGGGACGGCCACGCCGCCCAGGCTCAGGTCTCCCTCGTGCTCCTCGAACGCGACATCACTCCCCTCGCTCCGGAGGCGGATGCGCATGGGGACGCGAGGAGAGTCACGGCGGTCATCGGCAGGGTGCAAGGCTCTGTCGGACATGCGGGCGAGGATACCCGGCCTTCGCCCCCCTGGCGCGCTCCCCGGAGTGGGAGACGGGCGTCCGCTGAACGGTTCCGGGAGGGCCCTCTAATGTGAAGCGTGATGGACCTGCCGCCCCTCAGCCCAGGCGCGCGCCAGCGCGCGCTGCTCGAGCTCGCCCGGAAGGACAAGGCGGACCTGGGGGCCACCCTGCGCGCGGTCACCGAGGCGGCCGCGGTCGTGCTCGACGTGGCCCGCGCGAGCGTGTGGCACCTGGGAGACGGTCGGAGCACCCTCGTGTGCGACGACCTCTACGTCCGATCCGAGGGCCAGCACGGGACCAGCGAGACGCTGCACGCAACCGACTTCCCGACCTACTTCGAGGCCCTGAGCGAGAGCCGGGCCATTCCGGCCGAGGATGCGCGAGTGGATCCGCGGACGGGGGAGTTCCGGCAGCCCTACCTGGAACCCAGGGGCATCACGTCCATGCTCGACGTGCCCGTCTGGCGCCGCGGGCAGCTGTACGGAATCCTCTGTGTGGAGCACATGGGTCCGCCGCGGGAGTGGCGACCGGCAGACGTGGACTTCGCCGGCAACCTCGCGGACATCGTCTCGCTCTCGCTTGAGGCCGCGGACCGCGCGGCGGCGGAGTACCGCTGGGAGGTGGTCGTGGACGCCATCGCCGAGGGCGTCTTCGTCCTCGACAGGGACGCGCGCATCGTGATGGCCAACCCCCGGGCGCGCGCCCTGATCGAGCGTGCCGGCTTGGGCATCACCCTCGAGGAGCGCATGGCGCTCAGCGAGCTCCGCGACCTCGCGGGCCAGCCATTGCCCCGCGAGCGGCGACCCGGGCTGCGCGCGCTCCGGGGCGAGGTGGTGCGAGGAGAGTTCATCGGGGCCTTCCGATACAGGACGCATGACACGAGCTACTACCGCATGAGCAGCGCCCCCGTCCGGGAAGGGGGCGTCATCACGAGCGCCGTCGTCGTCCTCGATGACGTCACGGAGGACGTGCACTTCGAGAAGCTCAAGCGCGACTTCCTCTCGGCCCTCGCCCACGAGCTCAAGACGCCTGTGGCCATCACGAAGGCCAACGCGCAGCTGGCGGAGCGGCTCGAGGGGCTCCCGGAGCGGTGCAGGCCCTTCATGACGAGCATCCTTCGGGCGGCCGAGCGGATGCAGAAGCTGACGGATGACCTCGTGGACATCTCGAGCGTCCTGCTCGGCAGGTTCACGCTGGTGTCGGAGCCGGTGGACCTGGCCTCCGTGGCGGGCACCGTGGTCGCCCGCGCCACCCGCGCGGCGCCGGAGCGCCTCACGCTGGACGCGCCGGAGCCGGTCGTGGTGATGGGAGACCGCCCGCGCCTCGAGCAGGTGGTGCGCCAGCTCGTGGACAACGCGCTCCGCTACTCCCACGGCGGAGACGTCCAAGTCTCCGTGCGCGCGGAGGACGGCTCCGCGCTCCTCACGGTGCGCGACGAGGGCATCGGCATCCCCGCGGAGAAGCAGAAGCGCATCTTCGAGCTCTTCTTCCGCGCGCACGCGGGGACCCCGGACGACCACGGCGGGCTGGGGCTGGGCCTCTTCCTGTGCCGGGAGATCGTCCGGAGCCACGGAGGGGACATCGGCTTCGAGAGCACGGAGGAGAAGGGGAGCACCTTCCGCGTGCGGCTCCCGCTGGCTCAGTCCTCGTGAGTGTAGAGGCGCGTGCTGGGCGCCCAGCCCTCGTTGCCCTCGCGCTCGAAGAAGAAGGGCTGGCGCTTGCGCGGGCGCAGGCCCACCTCGTTCATCGTGGCCGCCTCGTACAGCCGGCCACCCACCATGGTGTACTGGACGCGCTCGGACTGGCGGATGTCCGCGAGAGGGTTGCCGTCGATGACGATGAGGTCCGCGAGCTTCCCCGGCTCGAGCGAGCCGAGGTCCCCGTCCAGCCCGAGGTAGCGCGCCCCGTTGAGGGTGCCGGCGCGCAGGGCCTCGTGCGGCGTCATCCCGCCCTGGTGGAACATCCACATCTCCCAGTGCGCCGCCAGACCCTCGCGCTGTCCGTGCGCGCCCAGCTGCACCGACACGCCGCGGTCGAGGAGCGCCTTGGCCGCCTTCGCCACCCGGACGTGGTTGAACTCCTCCTCCGGGGCCATGGTGCGGCGGCGTGAGCGCGCGTCGACGACGCGGCGGGGGACGAAGGACAGGAGGCGCTTGTTCGCCCACACGTCCGTCGTCTGGTACCAGTAGTACTCGCCGTTGAGGCCGCCGTAGGCCACGCCCAGCGTGGGCGTGTAGCCCGTGCCGCTCTTGCCCCACAGCTGGAAGACGTCCTCGTACACCTTCTCCACCGGCAGGGAGTGCTCCACGCCGGTGTGGCCGTCCACCACCATGCTCATGTTGTGCTGGAAGAGCGAGCCGCCCTCCGGCACCACCATCATCTGAAGCTCGCGCGCCGCCTGGAGCACCTTCTGCCGCTGGTCCCGCCGCGGCTGGTTGTAGCTCTTCACGCTGAAGGCCCCCACCGCCTTCATCCGGCGCAGGTGGCTGCGCGCGTCGTCCAGCGTCTCGATGGGGGCGCGGAACGCCCCTGCCGCGCCGTAGAGGATGGTGCCCGTGGAGAAGATGCGCGGCGAGACGGTGAGGCCGGCCTTCGCGAGCTCGCTCGCGGCGAACACCTCGCCCGTGTCGTTGGACGGATCATGCACCGTGGTGACGCCGAAGCCGAGCGAGGCGAAGTGCACCCAGCTCTGCTCCGGGGTGATGCCGTCGCTGCCCATGGCGCCGTGCCAGTGCACGTCCACGAGGCCCGGCATCACCGTCCTCCCGCTCACGTCCACCACACGCGCGCCCGCGGGCACCTGAACCTTCTCGCGCGGGCCCACCGCGAGGATGCGCCCGCCCTGCACCACCACCACGCCACCCTCCAGCACCTCGTCCCCGCGCATGGTGATGACGCGGCCGCCCACGAGCGCGAGCGTGCCCTCCGGCGTGTCTTGCGTGGCGTCGAAGCCGATGCGCACGCCCTGCTCCGGCGGGGGCGGGAGCTTCTCGGGAGCACCCGCGAGGAACGAGAACGCGTCCTTCAGCTCGCGCGTGTAGAGGTCCGGGCCCAGCGTCCAGTGCAGGCGCTTGCCGTCGCCGGACCAGTGGAGGAACTCGCCCGCGTCCCGCGTCACCTTCGTCTGCGGCAGGGCCTTGGAGCCGGGGCTCGCCTGCGCCCCCTTCGCGCCGCGCGGGAAGGGCATCACCCAGGCCTGGAAGTTGTGGCGGAAGGCCACCCACCGCTCGTCGGGGGAGACGCGGTACTCGGTGGCCTCCTCGCTGCCGAGGTGGGTGCGCTCCTCGGTGCCGTCCAGGGCGATGCTGCGCAGGGTGCGCTTGTCCGTCTTCTCCTCCGACTCCACGTGGAGGAAGTAGACGCGGTCGCTCCGCGCGCCGAAGTGCGGTGACTCGCCGGCCTTCTGGAGCCGCCGCGCCGCTCCGCCCTCGGCGCTCACGACGAACAGGCCCTGCTCGCGGCTCCACAGCCCGGGCCGCAGGTAGCCGTCCCCGCTCGAGCGGAACACCACGCTCTTCCCGTCCGGGCTGAACGCGGGCTCCAGGTAGTGGCCGGGCCTGCGCGTCAGCACGCGCCCCTCACCCCCCGCCACCGGCACCACGCGCACCGTGCCGAGCGCCTCGTCGTCCCACGTGGTGTAGACGATGGAGCGGCCGTCGCGGGAGAAGGACGGGTAGAACTCGAGGTGCTCCGTCTGCCGCGTCAGCCGCCGCGGCGCCCCACCGGGAAGCTCCTTCACGTAGAGGTGGCCGAGCGCCTGGAACACCACGCGCTTGCCGTCCGGGCTCACCTGCGCCCAGCGCACCATGCGCACCGGGAAGCGCGAGGGCGCCACCTCCTGGCGGAAGCGCAGCGCCTGCGCCAGGGTGTGGCGCGCCTTCACGTGGAAGGGAACCTGCGTCACCTTGCGGCTCTGCACGTCCACGCGGTGCAGCTTGCCCTTCGCCCACAGCACGAGCGCCTTGCCGTCCGGCGTCCAGCCCATGGCCGGGTAGACGCCGTGGATGGCCCACGTCTCCTGCATGTCGCGCTCGAGACCGTTCCACAGCGGGCGCTCGACGCCGCTCTCCACGTCCGCCAGGAAGAGCACCGTCTGGTTGCGCACGCGGCGCACGAAGGCCACGCTCTTTCCGTCCGGCGAGGGCGTGGGGCGCACCGAGCCGCCGGGGCCGTTGAGGAAGACGTCCACGTCTCCCGTCTCGCGGTCCAGGCGCTTGATGACGTAGATCTGCCCGTTGGCGTCCTTGTTGTACTCGAACGTCTTTCCGGGCGTGGTGTCCTGGCTGAAGTAGACGTAGCGCCCATCCGGGGAGAACGCCGGCTCGCCCAGGTCCTTCTGCTCATTGGGACGCTCGATGAGCTGCACGCCCTCGCCGCCGCCGGCGCGGTGGTACATCCACAGCTCCCCGGCGCCGAGCGAGCGCTTGGCGGTGTAGTGCTTGCGGCCCACGAGGAACTGGCCGTCCGGGGACCAGGTGGGGCTGTTGACGAGCCGGAAGGTCTCCTTCGTCACCTGCGTAGCGCCGGTGCCGTCCCGCTTCATCACCCACAGGTTGTCGCCGCCGCTGCGGTCGCTCGTGAAGGCGATGGACTCACCGTCCGGGCTGAAGCGCGGCTGCATGTCCCACGCGGGCCCCGAGGTGAGGGCCTTCGCCTCGCCGCCGGCGAGGGGCAGGAGGTAGATGTCGCCGAGCAGCTCGAAGGTGAGCACGTCCCCCTTCGGGCTGACGTCCACGCTCATCCACGTCCCCTCGGTGACGTCGATGTCCACGTTCGTGGTGGGGCCCTTCACCTTCGAGACGTCCCACTCCTCCTTCTTCTCCTTCTCCTGCTCCGGGGTGCCCGCCGCGGCCAGGGCCGGCGTTGCGGCCTGGGCGGCCTGCCCGGTGGGTGGGGACGGCTCGGTCGCTCCGGGCGGGGTGAGCTCCGGGCCCGTGCCCGGGACGGTGGTGCAGGAGAGGAGGAGGGAGGACAGGAGGACGCGGGAGAGTCGGAGCACGAGGAGAGGAGTCCTTTTGCGGCACGCACCGCGGTGGTGGAGAGCCGCCGAGCATAGGCGCAAGGCGCAGGCCCGGGCGACTCCGGGAGGACACGGGGTGCCATGGGGCGTTGCGCGCTTGAGCGGGGGGCCCGGACGGGCCAAGAATCCGGCATGGCGCAGGCGGCAGGGTCCGGGGCCGCGGCGGGCGGGGCCCCCGGGGCGGATGCAGGGAGAGCGGCGCTCCTGGACAGGCTCGGGAGGCCTCTGCGCAGCCTGCGCATCTCCGTGACGGACCGCTGCAACCTGCGCTGCGCCTACTGCATGCCGGAGGAGGCGTACACGTGGCTGCCCCGCGAGGAGCTGCTCACCTTCGAGGAGGTGGCGCGGCTCGTCTCCGTCTTCACCTCGCTCGGCGTGGACAGGGTGCGCCTCACCGGGGGCGAGCCGCTCCTGCGGCAGGACCTCCCGGAGCTCGTGCGCCTGCTGCGTCGCGACGCGCGGCTCACGGAAGTGGCCCTCACCACCAATGGCGTGCTGCTCGAGGAGCAGCTGCCCGGGCTCCTCGAGGCGGGGCTCTCGCGGGTGACGGTGAGCCTGGACACCCTGAGGCCCGAGCGCTTCCACGCGCTCACGCGGCGCAACGTGCACGGGCGTGTGCTCGAGGGGATCGCCGCCGTGGCGCGGGCCGGTTTGCCGGGGCTCAAGCTGGACTGCGTGGTGGTGCGCGGCACCAACGACGACGAGCTCGACGCGCTGCTCGCGTTCGGGCAGCAGGTGCGCGCGGAGGTGCGCTTCATCGAGTACATGGACGTCGGAGGGGCCACGCGCTGGGCGCCCGGAGCGGTGGTGTCGCGCGCGGAGATGCTCGAGCGGATCGGCGCGCACTCCGGTCCCATCACCCCCGTGCCCACGCAGTCGTCCGCTCCCGCCGAGCGCTTCGTCCTGCCGGATGGCACCACCTTCGGCATCATCGCCTCCACCACCGCACCCTTCTGCGCGCGGTGTGACCGGGCACGGCTGACCGCCGACGGCACCCTCTTCCTCTGCCTGTACGCGCGCCAGGGCGTGCCGCTCCGGGAGGCGCTCCGGAGCGGGGCGGGGCCCGACGTGCTCGCGCGCCTCGTCTCCTCTGCGTGGCATCGCCGGGACGCGCGGGGTGCCGAGGAGCGGCTCGCCCTCATCGAGCGCCAGCCGCTAGCCCGCCGCGAGGAGCTTCGCGAGGACCCCCGCCTGGAGATGCACACCCGCGGCGGCTGACGCGCGGCTGAATTTTTTTCAGCGCTCCCGCCCGCGACGCCCACGCTTGCACCCTTGCTCCCTCTGGACGCGCACTGGCCCGCTGGATGCAGTCGCCACGGGCATGAACCGGGGATGGCGTGCCGTCATCTGCGTCGGGATGCTCGCGGTGGCCGGCGCGGCGCAAGCAGAGGAGCGGTGGGACACCGCACTGACGGGCCCCATCACCGTCCGAACACGGACGCTCGAGGGCACCTCCGTCAAGGAGGTGTGGGCGGAGACGGAGCTCGGCGTGAGCGTCGCGGACGTGCAGGCGGCGCTCACCGAGCCGGAGCGCCTGCCGGCCTTCCTGCCGCACCTGAAAGAGGCGTACACGGTGAAGCGGCGCGGCCCGAATGTGGAATGGGTCTACAACTACGTGGAGCCGCCGCTGGTGGGGGCGCGGGACTACGTGACGGAGGTGACGCTGCTGGAGGGTGTGAAGGACGACGGCAGCGGCCGCTTCCACCAGCGCTGGCGTGCGGTGGAGGGTGTGCAGCCGGAGAGGGCCGGGGCGCTGCGCATCAAGCTCAACGAGGGCAGCTGGCTCGTGACGCCGCTGCCTGACGGGCGGTGCAAGGTGGTCTACCGCCTCAAGCTGGACCCCGGCGGCTGGGTCCCCGCCTTCATCACGCAGATGGCCACCGTCCAGGCCGTTCCGGACACCCTGCGCGCGGTGGAGCGCGAGGCCCAGCGGCGTGCCGAGGCGCGCCTGTTGACGCGGGCGGTCCGCGCACCGAGGCCCGGAGCGCCCTGACGGGGTGCAACACCCTCTTTCGTGTGGAGACAATGGCCACGCGTGCGGGCACGTCGGTGCTGCTCATCGAGGATGACGTGGACCTGCGGGAGACCGAGCGCCTCCTGCTCGACGACGCCGGCTACGACGTGGTGACGGCGGCCGATGGCGCGGAGGCGCTGCGCCGCGTGGAGGAGGCGCCGCCGGACGTCATCCTGCTCGACATGCGGATGCCGGTGATGGACGGGTGGACCTTCGCCCGCGAGCTGCACGCCCGCTACGGCGACCGCTTCCCCCTCGTGGTCGTCACGGCGGCGGAGGATGCGCGGGCACGCGCCAGAGAGGTGGGTGCGAGGGACGTACTCGGCAAGCCCTTCGACATCGACGACCTGCTGCTGACGGTGGAGCAGAACGCGACGGCCCACTGACGGGGGAGTGCTTCAGGCGCGCCGACGTCGCTTGCGCGCGGTGCGGGCCGCAGCGGAGGCCCGCTGCACGGTCTTCACGCGCCGGGTGGGTCGCGCTGCAACCTTGCGTGGACGACGGGCCGGGGCGTGCGTGTGCGCGCCCGTCTTGAGGTCCACCGACGCACGCGAGACGAGCTTGTTGAAGCGGCTCAGCTGTCCGGTGGGCGTGAGGTCCTGGAAGAGGAACGCGAGCTGGTGGTCCTCGAACGCCTCGAGGAACTCGTCCCACTCGATGTGCTCGAGCCTGCTGCCGCCGGAGAAGCCCGGGAAGTCGATGCGGAGGATTCCGGCGTGGTCCTCCCCGCGGCCGGTGCCCTTCACCTTGGCGGGGCGGCCGCCGCGCACGTCGGCCCAGTGGAAGATCTCGTCGTGGTCGATGGTGACGTGGGTCCTGCGGACGGGCATGGGGACCTCCACAGGGGTACGGTTCGCATCCTCCGTCGGGCCTTCAGCGGGCGGCCGGACGGGCCGTGGGAGGACCGGCCGTGGACGCTCGACCTGGAGCAGCGCGGCGGATCGGAGCACCCGGAGGGCAGGCCCCCGTTCGCTCTCCTGCACACGCGCGCGGCCCGTGTGTGTTGGGCTGCACCGGAGCGGGGGAAGAGACGGGCGGGGCTTTGCCTTGGCTGGGGACTCCTCCACCCTGAGAGTCGAACCATGGAACCGACTCGTGCATCCCCACTGCGAACCTGGCTGCTCCTGGGTGCGGCGGTGGCGGTCCCGCTCTACGTCCTGCCCTTCGGCATCTGGGGGCTTCGCGCGCTCCGGCCGCGCTTCCTCCGGGATGCCGCGGGCGGCGCGGTGGCGCTGGGGATGGTGTCCCTCCTGGGCCTGGGGGTGCGGGGGGCCGCGTGGTGGAAGGCCGGCCATCCCTTCAGGCCACCGCCGAGCGGACCCGACCACTGGAAGCTGCCCCGCACCGAGCCGCTCGTGCCGGAAGGGGTGACGGCGTCCGCGGTCTCCGGCTACTGAGGGCGTCCTTCAGCCCTTGAAGGTGGACGGCCCCGCGTCACCGAAGGGCTCGTCCCGCTCGCGCACCGCCTGGCGGAAGCCCACCTCCGCGGCCCGCGCCTGGAAGGCGTAGCCCTCGCGCGTGTGTCGGGCGATGCCGTCGAAGACGGCGCCGAGCACCTGGGAGGTGTGCAGCCCCTGCTGCATCACCGTCTGGTTGAGCAGGAGCTTGGTCATCATCAGCTGGTTCACCGGCACGCGGGCGATGCGCTCGAGCAGCGCCTCGGTGCGCGCGTCGAGCTGGTCCGCCGGGGCCGCCTCGGTGGCGAGGCCCCACGCCACCGCCTCCGTCCCGGAGAGGCTGTCACCGGTGAAGAGGAGCCGCTTCGCCTTCTCCAGGCCGATGCGGTGCACCCACACCGCGGTGGTGGGGATGCCCCAGACGCGCGCGGGTGGGTAGCCAATCTTCGCCCGGTCCTCGATGACGAGCAGGTCCGAGCACAGCGCCATGTCCGTGCCGCCCGCGACGCAGAAGCCGTGCACCTTGCACACCACGGGCTTGTGGCTGTGGAAGAGGCTCATGAAGCCGCGGACGTTGCGGCTCATCATCGCGAAGTCGAGCATCGGGTCCCACGGCTGCCGCGGGTCGTGGTTGGCCATCACCACGCGCATGTCGAGGGGTGAGCCCCCGGGCCAGCTGCCGGTGGGCTCGGCAGGGCGCTGCTCGGCGCTCTCCACGAGGTCATATCCACCGCAGAAGCCCTTGCCGCGGCCGGAGAGGAGCAGCACGTGCACGCGCGGGTCCAGGTTCGCGCGCTCCACGCAGTCCGCGAGCTCGCGCGGGAGGTCCAGGGTGATGCCATTGCCGCGCTCGGGGCGGTCGAGGGTGATGCGGGCCACCCGGCCCGTCACCTCGTAGGTCATCGTGTCGAGTGTCTCCACGTCGGGTCCTCCTGAAAGCGAACTCAGGGCAGCACGTGGACCGCGCGCCCCCCTGCCACTTGTGGCACGTTGCGCCCGCCGCCCCCAAGGGGCCTGTGAGGAAATCGCTGATGCCCACCCAATCGCTCGACAAGCTCTCCATCAACACCCTGCGCACGCTCGCCATGGACGCGGTGGAGCAGGCCCACTCGGGACACCCCGGCGCCCCGATGGCGCTGGCCCCCGTCGCCTTCACGCTGTGGCAGGAGTTCCTCCGCTACGACCCCCTCCAGCCCATCTGGCCGAACCGGGACCGCTTCGTCCTCTCCAACGGCCACGCCTCCATGCTGCTGTACGGGCTGATGCACCTGACCGGCGTGCGGAAGGTGACGCGCGACTACCGCGTGGAGGACGCGCTGGCCATCACGCTGGACGACATCAAGCGCTTCCGGCAGCTGGACAGCCCCACCCCCGGCCACCCCGAGTACCGCTGGACGAGCGGCGTGGAGACCACCACGGGCCCGCTGGGACAGGGCGTGGCCAACAGCGTGGGCATGGCGCTCGCCAGCCGCTGGATGGCGGGCCACTTCAACCGCCCCGGCTTCACGCTCTTCGACTTCGACGTCTACGCCATCTGCGGGGACGGTGACATGATGGAGGGCGTGGCCTCCGAGGCCGCCTCGCTCGCCGGCCACCTGAAGCTGCCCAACCTCTGCTGGGTGTACGACAGCAACCGCATCAGCATCGACGGCAGGACGGACCTGTCCTTCAGCGAGGACGTGGGCAAGCGCTTCGAGGCGTACGGTTGGCACGTGCTGCGCGTGGCGGACGCCAATGACACGAGCGCCTTCGCGGACGCCCTCCACACGTTCAAGGAGCGCAGAGGCGCCCCCACCCTCATCATCGTCACCAGCCGCATCGGCTACGGCGCGCCCAAGAAGGAGGACAGCGCCGCGGCCCACGGGGAGCCGCTGGGCGAGGAGGAGATCCGCGGCGCCAAGCGCTTCTACGGCTGGCCCGACGACGCGAAGTTCCTCGTGCCGGAGGGAGTCCGGGAGCACTTCGCCGCGGGCATGGGCGCGCGCGGCGCGAAGCTGCGGCAGGAGTGGGACGAGCGCTTCGCCGGGTACCGCAAGCAGTTCCCGGAGCTGGCGGACCAGCTGGAGCGGATGCAGCGGCGCGAGCTGCCGCAGGGCTGGGACAAGGACCTCCCGACCTTCCCGGCGGACGCGAAGGGCATGGCCACCCGCGAGTCCAGCGGCAAGGCGCTCAACGCGCTCGCCAGGAACTACCCGTGGCTCATCGGCGGCTCGGCGGACCTGACGCCCTCCACGAAGACGTTCCTCACGTTCGAGGGCGCGGGCGTGGTGTCCCCGGGTGTCTTCAACGGACGCAACCTCCACTACGGCGTGCGCGAGCACGCCATGGGCTCCATCGTCAACGGCCTGGCGCTGTGCAAGGTGCGGCCGTACGGCGCCACCTTCCTCATCTTCAGCGACTACCAGCGGCCCGCAATCCGCCTCTCCGCGCTGATGGAGCTGCCCGCCATCCACATCTTCACGCACGACTCCATCGGGCTCGGGGAGGACGGCCCCACGCACCAGCCGGTGGAGCAGCTGGCCAGCCTGCGCGCCATCCCGAGCCTGCTCGTCATCCGTCCCATGGACGCCAACGAGGTGACGGAGGCCTGGCGCCTCATCGCGCAGCAGCGGCACGACCCGGTGGCGCTCGTCCTCACGCGGCAGGCCGTGCCCACCGTGGACCGCACGAAGTACGCGCCTGCGAGCGGCCTCGCGAAGGGCGCGTACGTGCTCGCGGATGCGGGCGGCACGCCGGAGGTCATCCTCATGGGCACGGGGAGCGAGGTGTCCATGTGCCTGGAGGCGTACGAGCAGCTGCGCGAGCAGGGCGTGCGCGCCCGCGTGGTGAGCATGCCGTGCTGGGAGCTCTTCGACCGGCAGCCGGAGGACTACAAGGAGCAGGTGCTTCCCCCGTCCGTCACCGCGCGCGTGGCGGTGGAGAAGGCCGCCACCTTCGGCTGGGAGCGCTGGGTGGGCAACGGAGGCGCCATCATCGGCATGCGCACCTTCGGCGCGAGCGCACCGCTCAAGGCGCTGCAGAAGAAGTTCGGCTTCACCGTGGAGAACGTCGTGAAGACGGCGCGCGAGGTGCTCGCGAGGAAGTAGCGCTCAGTGCGGCAGCTCCAGCTCGCGCTTGGGTGGCATCCCAGGTGTCTTCTCAGACACCATGCTCCTCACCCGCTCCGCGAGCACCTTCAGCCTGCCGCCCTTCGGGTGCACGTACTCGACGTGCTCGGGGATGAAGCGGATGAGCGCGACGTCCGGTGTGTCGGGCCCCTGCGGGAACCAGGGCTTCCAGCTGGGGCTCCACATCTGGCGGATGAGCGCGCGGTCACGCACGAGCTCTCCCTGTCCGGACATGGAGACGTAGCTCGTGTCGCGCGCGCCGCCGTGGAAGGCCAGCCCGCACTGCGGGTCCACCTCGAGCTCGTGCACCTTGCTCGTGTCCACGGAGGTTGCGAGCCACAGCTCATCCCCCTCCGCGCGGCGCTGCTGCAGCGCCATGGGGCGGCTGTGGAGGCGCCCTTCCTCGTCCCGGGTGATGAGCAGGGCGGTGTCGTAGCCCGCGAGCAGCTCGTCGAGCTCCCGCCGGTCCCCGGGCTCGCCCTGGCCGTGCGTGGTGAGGGCCATTCGCTGTGTCCTCCTCCGTGTCTGCGAGGAAGGTACGGGCCGCCCCGGCACGAGCGGGAGGGGCACCTGGAGCCGCTCGCACTGGCGACGGCCGGGCAGAGCGTCGCTGGGCCGGGGGGAGCGACCTTTGCTAAGAAGCGGAGCATGACTCTGCCCGCTCAACGTCTCCTCGAGCTCCTCTGGGACCGCTATGCCGCCGAGGTGCCGTACGCGCGCGCCTTCGTCTCGCTCTCCGGCGGTACCTTCAAGAACGACCACGTCGCCTTCCGCTCGCTCGCGCGGCCCGGTGGCGGTCTGAGCCTGTCCATCCCCATCTTCGAGCGGCTCGGCTGGCGCCTGGGCGGTGAGTACACCTTCCCGGACACGCACCTCTTCGCCGTCTACATGACGCACCCGGCCGGCCTGCCCCGTGTCTTCCTCTCCGAGCTCCGGGCGAACGAGCTGTCCAGCGAGGCGCAGCGCCTGCTCGCCACCATGCCCGCGGATCCCCCTCCGCCCACCGACGTGGAGGCGCTCGCGAGCTGGTTCTCCGGGCCCGAGGCGCCGGTGAGCGAGGGCACGCTGCTGACGCTGGAGCGCGAGTCCCAGTACGCCGCGTGGCTGCTTGCGTTCGGGCGCAAGGTGAACCACTTCACCGGCTCCGTGGATGACGTCGAGGTGTGGCAGAAGCGCATGCGCGAGGCCGGCGTGCCCATGAAGGCGGAGATCGAAGGCGCCCCGGGCACCGACCTTCGCCAGACGGCCACCCACGCCTGTCCACTTCCGGTGAAGCTCGAGGGCGGCGGCACGCGGCAGTGGCCCTACGCCTACTTCGAGATTGCCGAGCGCAACCGCGGCTTCGACGCCTTCCTCGGCCCGCAGGCCCGCCAGCTCTTCGACATGACGAAGCGCGAGCAGCGCTAGGAGGCTGTCGCGCAGTTGGCTAGGCCCCCTCACCCTGTCCCTCTCCCAAGGGGAGAGGGGCGGTTGCTCCCAGGGAGAGACGTGAGGTTGGGAGCGGGCGCATCCGCGCTCGCAGGTGCCTTGGTGCGAAGCCGCGCGGCGAAGCGACGCGCGTCCTCCTCGCAGGCGCAGAGGTACCGCTGAGCACCGCGCCCGGGGCTGAGCAGCTGGACCTGCCAGCCGGTGGCGAGCTCCTTCACGGCGATGTCGAGCTGAGGACGCGGCGCTCTGTGTCGGGCCATGCGGGCGCGCGACTTCACGACGCATGCCAGCGCGCCATGCGTTCCAGCACCGTCACGCACGCGCGCGCCACCTCTCCAAGCGTGCGACACCACGCCTGTCGGCGACGCACACGGTGCGTCCCCGCGTCCTCCCTGGCGTGCGCGGGCTGGAGAAACGACACCTCGCCCGTGGTAGAAACTTCACGCCCTCCGCGGGGTGTCCACGAGGTGACGCCGGTTCCTGCGTCGAGTTCCCGGTGCGTGGGAGCCGGGCCACGCTCGCGCATCCGTGCGCCGCATCCCCGTTCCCCTCCTCGTCCTCCTCGCTTCGCTGCTGCTCACCGCGGTGGCCACGGCGTTCGCGGCGCAGGCGGGGCGTGCGGCCGCCGAGGCGCAGTTCACGAATGCCGTCCAGGCGACGCAGGACCGCATCGCGGCGCGGCTGGAGGCCTACATCGCGCTGCTGCGGGGCCTGGCCGGGCTCTTCGCGGCGAGCGCAGAGGTGAGCGCGGCGGAGTTCAGAGCCTACGTGGAGCGGCTGGACGTGGTCCATCGCTACCCGGGAGTGCAGGGGCTCGGCTACAGCCAGCGCGTGAGACCCGGAGAGGGCGCAGCGCTCGTGGCGCGCAGGCGCGCGGAGGGGATGCCGGAGTTCGAGCTCTGGCCCCACGGGAAGGGCCCCGAGGCGCACGCCATCCTCTTCATGGAGCCCGAGACCGCCCGACGCCGGGAGGTGCTGGGCTTCGACATGTCCCTGGATCCGGTGCGCTGGGAGGCCATGACGCGCGCACGGGACACGGGCGCGGAGACCCTCTCCGGCAAGCTGACGCTCGCCAACGAGCCCGGGGAGGACCGGCCGGCGGGCTTCCTGCTGTACGTCCCCGTGTACCGGGGAGGCACCGTGCCGACCACCCTGGAGGCGCGTCGCGAGGCGCTCGAGGGCTTCGTCTACAGCCCCTTCCGTGCGGATGACCTCTTCGCCGGCATCTTCGGGACCGAGCGCGAGCCCCGCGTGTCGTTCCAGGTCTACGACGGCCCGGAGGAGGCCCCCGAGCAGCTCCTGTACGACTCGCGCGCCGGAACGCCCGAGCTGGCGCGGAGGCCGGCCTTCACGGCACGCACGCGCGTGGTCGTGGACGGGCGTCCGTGGACGCTCGCCTTCGAGTCCCGGCCGGCCCTGGAGCAATCCTTCAACCGCAGCCTCCCCGCGGTCATCGCGGGGCTGGGCGTGCTGATGAGCCTCGCGCTGTACGTGCTCACGCGGGCCCAGGCGCGCGCACGCCAGAGCGCGGAGCGCGCGGTGGGACTTCGAGACGAGTTCCTCTCCGTCGCAGGGCACGAGCTGCGCACCCCCCTCACGTCGCTCAGCCTCAAGCTCTCGGGGCTCTCGCACGCCGCGGCCTCGATGGGCGGTCCGCTCGCGCAGCGGGCGGTGCGCGATGTGGAGGTGGCCCAGCGCCAGGTGCGCAACCTCGCGGACCTCATCTCGCAGCTGCTCGACGTCACCCGCATCTCGCGCCAGGGGCTCCTGCTGAGGCGCGAGGAGGTAGACCTCGCGGCGGTGGTCCGAGAGGGCGTGGAGGCCCTGGCACCGCAGGCGGAGCGCGCGGGGTGCGCGGTGGAGGTGCACGCGGAAGGGCCCGTGGTGGGCCGCTGGGACCGGCTGCGCCTCGAGCAGGTGGTGACGAACCTGATGACCAACGCCCTGAAGTACGGTGCAGGCAGGCCCGTGCGTGTCGCGGTGTCGCGCGAGGGTAGCGTGGCGAGGCTCGAGGTGGAAGACCAGGGCATCGGCATCGAGCCGGAGGCGCTCCAGCGGATCTTCGACCGCTTCGAGCGCGCGGTGTCCGAGCGGCACTACGGAGGGCTGGGCCTGGGGCTCTACATCACGCGGGAGGTGGTGGAGGCACACGGCGGCACCATCTCCGCGCGGAGTGCGCCGGGGCGGGGGGCCACCTTCACGGTGGAGCTCCCGCTCGAGCAGGCGCAGTGAGCCCTGCCCCTCCACTCCCTCACTGCCGCGGCACACGCGCGTCCAGGAGGTGCACCGTGCGGGTGGGGATGGCGAAGGACGTGCCCACTCTCTGCACCAGCTCCATGAACTGCAGGTAAACCTCCTCCCGGATGGCCTGGAACTCGCTCCACTCCGGCGTGACGAACCAGGCCATCACCTCGACGAGGAGTGCGCTCTCGCCGAAGGCCTTGAACCGGACCGTCAGCGCCTCGGGCCACAGCTTCGGCTGCGCGCGGAGGATGGCCTCCATGCCGGAGAGCACCTCGCGCATCTGCGCCGGCGTGGTGTCGTAGGAGAGCCCGATGTCGGCCGCCAGGCGCATCCGGTCCCTGACCGCGAACGTCTCCAGGCGCATGTCCGCGAGCTTCCCGTTGGGGACGGTGACGAGCGTGCGGTCCAGGGTGCGGATGCGTGTGGAGCGAAGGCCGATGGATTCCACCGTGCCCAGGACGTCCTCCACGCGCACGAAGTCCCCCTCGCGGATGGGCTGGTCCATGCCGAGCGAGAAGGCACCGAAGAGGTTCTCCACCGTCTTCTGCGCGGCGAGCGCCACGGCGATGCCGCCGATGCCGAGGCCGGCGACGAGGCTCGCCACCGGGTAGCCCAGCGTGTTGACCACGGCCACCACGGCGATGGTGGCGAGCAGCACCTTCCCCACCCGTCGCCCCAGCGGCACCAGTGAGCGCGTGGCAGGACGCGTCTGCGCCCAGGGGGAGGTGGCGACGAGCACCGCCATGGCGTCCAGCGCGCGCATCAGCATCCAGAAGAAGACGACGAAGCCCGCCACCTCGAGCGCCCGGCGCACGGACTCCGCCCCGGGGCCGGTGAGCGGAAGCCACGGGACTGCAATCGACAGCACGACGACGGACCACGCCGCCGTGAGGGGCGCGCGGATGCTCGCGAGCAGCACGTCGTCCCAGCGATTGGTGGTGCGCGCGGCAAACCTCCCGAGCACCGCCTGGGTGGCGCGACCCAGGAGCCGCCCGACGAGCCACGCCAGCACCAGGAGCGGCAGCACCAGGAGCCACTGCCACACCAGGAGGCCGCGGGGCCCGTGGTGAAAGAGGAAATCTGGCACGGAGGACCTCACCTGCGTCGAGCGGGCCTCAATCTCCCCTCTCCCCATGGGAGAGGGACAGGGTGAGGGCAAGCGGACTCCAGACTCTGCGCCGTGAGGGACCGCAGTGACTAGCTTGATTCCACGGGCGATGGGCGCGCACGCAGCGAACCCGACACAATCCACTCGAGGAGACGGCGGTGAGGAACAGGCGCAACAGCCGGCGGAACACGTGGGGCGCGGGTGTCCTCGGTGCGTTCGTCGGCGGAGTCACCGGGGCGGCGCTCACGCGGTGCTTCATGTCGCGGGAGAAGCGCGAGGCCCGTGAAGGACCGCAGGCTGCAGCCGCCGAGGTGCCCATGGACCGCGGAGAGCCCTACGACTACAGCCCCGAGGAGGGGTGGCCCAGCGAGGGGCGCCTGCGTCCCCGGCCGGGTCTGGATGACGTGACGAAGCGCGGCTACTGACGCGCGCCACTTCCCGGCGCGAGCACCACCTGCCCCCGCAGTACGAAGGGAGAGGGCCAGCTCGGGTTGACGGAGAGCTCCGGTCCCGGGACGATCATCCCCCTCGGCACCTGCTGCCCCGCGCCCCCCACGCCCACCGAGCCCGCAGGAGGCGGCTGGAGGGGATTGGGGGCGGGCCTCTCGAAGCGCGTCAGCTCCCGGTCGAGCTGCTCCGGCGTCGGCTGCGCGGGCACGTGGCACCCCGCGGCGCCTCCGAGCACCAGCGTCCCCCAGAGCACCCACCGCATCCGTCCACCTCCCATGGTGTCTCCTCCCGGCGGCGCCTCCCTGAGGCGCACGCGTCCGTGAGAGAGGGTAGGGACGCGCGCGGTCGCTGCCCACGCCGACCCAGGGGGGGACGTCAGCGCTTCAGGCCCGCATACGCCGCGTGCAGCCGGTCGAGCGCATCCTCGGCCGTCGTGCCCACCGCGGAGAGGTGGCCCATCTTCCGGCCCGGCCTCGCCTCGTGCTTGCCGTACAGGTGCAGGCGCACCCCCGGCAGGGCGAGCGCCTTCTCCCAGGGGGGCGGGACGTCGTCCACCCACAGGTCTCCGAGCAGGTTCATGATGGCCGCGGGGCGCATCATCTCGGTGGAGCCGAGCGGAAGGTCGCACACGGCGCGCACGTGCTGCTCGAACTGGCTCGTGAGGCACGCTACCTCGGTCGCGTGGTAGCTGTTGTGCGGCCGCGGGGCGAGCTCGTTCACCAGGAGCCGCCCGTCCCGCGTGAGGAACATCTCCACCGTGAGGATGCCCTCGAGCGAGAGCCGCTCGGCGATGGCGCGCGCCAGCTCCTGGGCCTGCGCCGCCATGCCCGTGGGCAGGGGGCCCGGGAGCAGCGAATAGGCGAGGATGCGCTCCTCGTGGTGGTTGAGCGCGGGCGGGTACACCGCGGTCTCACCCCCCGGGCGGC
>JAKEEX010000239.1 GCA_022616315.1 Myxococcaceae bacterium | reverse complement strand
TCAAGGGCGGCCGCACGGTCCGCTTCTTCCTCAAGTCCGGCCTCACCTCCACGGTGGCCCGGTCACTGAAGGCCGCACAGGCAGACGCGAGCTTCGTCATTCCGGAGGGCAAGCGTCTCGACATCACCTCCTCCGTGCTGCGCGAAGGCGCCACGGGCTTCTACGTGGAGGTCGGCTGCCGTGACATGGAGCCGGGCTCGCGCGAGAGCCGGAGTGACGAGACCGAGTACGACGGCGAGGAGGAGGGCTATTACTGGGGCGAGAAGGGCTGCGAGCCGGACGACGCCGCCGCGCTCGAAGGCATCCGCTTCGAGCCCGCCGTAAAGCTCTCCGTGGCGCCCGGGCGCCGAGGGTTCCGCGTCTTCGGTGACTTCAAGCGCGGCAGCTACACCATGACCGTCGCCGCGGGGACCAGCTCGCTCGGCGGCGCAACCCTCTACTCCGCCTACTCGAAGGCCTTCACCGTCCCCGCGCGCCGGCCCCAGCTCGCCTTCGGCGCGAGCGGCCGCTACCTGCCCCGCAGTGCCTGGCGCAACCTCGCCGTCAGCCACCTCAACCTGGACGGCGCGGAGCTCGTCGTGCGCCAGGTGCCCCCGGAGAACCTCATCTTCTGGATGGGAGATGACCACCAGGAGGCGGCCAGTGCGCGCACGTCGAACATCGTCCACCGTCGTCCCCTGACGTTCGCAGGCGGACCGGACACGCTCACCACCACGTATGTGGACGTGGGCAGCTCGCTGCCCGCGACCACCCGGGGCGTGCTCGAGCTCACTGTCCAGAACGGCGGCGCGAAGGCCGTCAGCCGCCTGCTGCTGACCGACATGAGCCTGGTGGCCAAGCGGACACCCCCTTCATCGGCGGCAGGAGTGAAGGAGAGCGTCTGGGTGTGGGCGCTGGGCATGGACACCACGGAGCTCCAGTCGGGGGTGGAGGTGTCCCTCGTGCGCAAGAGCGGCCAGACCGTGGCCCGCTGCACCACGTCGGGAAGCGACGGCTGCCGGATGGAGGTCCCGGAGGACGCGGTGGACCCGAGCAGGCCCTTCGCCCTCATCGCCCGCAAGGGAGACGACCTCACCTACCTGCGCTACAGCGACCTCAAGACGGAGATCTCCGAGTCGGACGTGCAGGGCGAGCCCTTCCGCTCCGAGAAGCCGTACCGCGCCTCCATCTACCTCGACCGCGGCGTGTACCGCCCGGGCGACGTGGC
>JAKEEX010000238.1 GCA_022616315.1 Myxococcaceae bacterium | reverse complement strand
GAGGGGAAGGTGTCACCGCGCACCGCCATGAGACGGCTGGAGCCGGCATCGGGAGGGGACGGACATGTGGAGCGCTCGGGAGACGGAGTGGGTGCGGGGAGCGGCGCCTTCTGCGGGACGCTTGCGGCTGGACGTGCATCTGCGTCCTGGGGACCTCGCGCGGGGCCTGCGCGCGGAGGTGGCCCAGGGCCTCGGTGGCCGGCCGAGGGAGCTGAGCCCCAAGTGGTTCTACGACGAGGAGGGCAGCCGCCTCTTCGACGCCATCACCCGACTGCCCGAGTACTACCCCACGCGCGCGGAGCGCAGCATCCTCGCGATGCAGGCCGGGGAGATTGCGCGCCTGAGTGGCGCGGACACGCTGGTGGAGCTGGGCAGCGGCACCTCGGAGAAGACGCGGCTCCTGCTGGACGCGTTCCACGCACGGAGGCAGCTGGTGCGCTTCGTGCCGTTCGACGTGTGCGCGGGCACGCTGGTGACGGCGGCGCGCGCGGTGGCCCTGCGCTACCCGCGGCTGCAGGTGCACGGGGTGGTGGGCGACTTCGAGCGGCACCTGGATCGGCTGCCCGTCGCGGGGCGAAGGATGGTGGCATTCCTGGGTGGCACCATCGGGAACCTGAAGCCGTCGGCCCGCCGCGCCTTCCTCACCGCGCTGGCCTCCAACCTCCTTCCGGGGGACAGCCTGTTGCTCGGAACGGACCTGGTGAAGGACCGCCGGCGGCTGCTGGACGCGTATGACGATGCGGCGGGAGTGACGGCGGCGTTCAACCGCAACGTCCTGGTCCGCATCAACCGCGAGCTGGGCGCGGACTTCCGGCCCGAGCGGTTCGCGCACGTGGTGCGCTTCGACGAGGAGGAGAGCTGGATCGAGATGCGCCTGCGCGCGCAGGAACGTCAGGTGGTGCGGGTGCCCCGGCTCGAGCTGCTCCTCACGTTCGACGAGGCCGAGGAGATGCGCACCGAGGTGAGCACCAAGTTCCACCCCGAGCAGGTGGAGGCCGAGCTGCACACCGCCGGCTTCGCCCTGCGCCGCTTCTGGACGGACGCGCCGGGAGACTTCGGCCTGTCGCTGGCGGTGCGTGGGCGGCGCTGACCGCTGCCCCCTTACTCGTACTCATCGAGCTCCACCTTCAGGTCGGCTGCGAGCTTACTGGGCTGGACGCACACCCCCTTGTCTTGGGGCGTCGGAAAGACCGCGACGAGCAGCGCCTCCTGCTCCATTCCCCGGAGCCACTTCTGCAGAAATTCGGCAACCGGGATTCTCGCAGGTGTGTACGTCGCCCATTCTGCCGTCGAGCAGACTTCTGCCAACTCGCGTTCCGGCCAGAACGGCAGCGCCTTATCGCCGAGGTCATTCGCCGCAGTGGCCCAGCCGTCATTGAACAGGCCCCACACCTCCTCGGAGTCTGCGATACGCCGCACGAAGTAGTCGTATCGCGCTCGCGCGTCCATCGCCGTCACGTTTGCAAGCTTCTTGGGGTGCATCACTCTCCTTCGCTTCAGTTCTGAGCTCTTACATTCGAAGCGACTGCGTCGGTCGGAAACGTGCGCCATGGGCGGGCGACCTGCGTCTCTCGGACGATGTGGTTCGCAGTGCGAGCCGTCCGTCGTTTGTCGCTCGGGTCCCACTCGGGATGGAGATACCAGTCGTCATCTCCGCAGTCGGCTTCCCCGCCATTCTCGCGCAGCAGCCGCTTGCGGGAGGTGTTCCCGCCTGACGGCGCGGGACGAGCTTGCTTCCTCGCATTCGTTCCAGTCCACATGATGCCCCCATGCGCCAAGGGACCCAGCTCCTCCTCGCCATCCTCATGCTCGCCGGCTGCACGAGCGCCCAGCGTCCCTCCACCTTCCGCGTGGCCGCCACGCGCTGCGAGCCGTGCCGCATCGACGCTCTCGCCGGGCAGCTCGCGGGCACGGGCGCGGAGGACTGCGGCTGGGCGCGGACGGGAGCTCAACGGGCGCAGGTGCAGGCCTGCGCGCTGCGTGCGCTAGAAACGGAACGTCCGTTCCACGCACTGATGACGATGCAAGGCATCGACTCCATCGTTGTCCACGCGTTCGTGCGGACGCCTGCGGGAGAGTACATCCAGCTCACCTCCGACAGCGACCCGGGTGGCGGCATGCGCGCCTGCCACACGGTCGTCGCGCGCACTCCCTGCGCACGACTGGTGGCGGATGCACAGCGCACCACACTCACGTGCGTAGACCCGGGCGCCGCTGTGCGCATTTGCGAAGAGCGGGCACAGCGCGCTCAGTCCACCAGCGACACAGAGGACGCGCGCCTCCTCGCATGCAACCCTCTGCCCGGAGCCGAGACGACGGGTTTCTGCCTCCGTCTCCCAGCGCCCTCCGGCAACGTGCCCCCGGGCCTGCAGCTCACCTGCGAGCCGTTTGCGCCCGAGGCGCCCAACTACCTCGTTTGCCGAACACAGGAACAGGACATCCAGCGGACGCGGTGAGCCTCAGGAATCCGGATGCCACGCAGGTGCGCTTCCCTGTGGGCAGACCCACCCGCGTGTGCCGCGGATGAGGTGCCACATACCTACTGGGTGCTCACGTAGACAATTCGAACGCCTTCGGACTCCAAATCCTTGGCAATCCACCGTACCCCGGGGGCGTGCTTCACTTCGAGCTCTGCAGCGGAACGCCAGGTGACCACCACATCGAGCGGGACGATCTGGTGGCCCGAGTCGAATGCAGCGGCATTCCCGGGCGCTCCTGGCAGGCGCGCATCCTTCCGAAGAAGAGAAATGTGGGTCGAGTCACCGCCCGCTACGCCACATCCCCGATTGAACGCGACTGCCTTCCACCGCCCATCAGGGGAAGACACTTCTGAAAGTACTTCATTGTCGCAGGGATCCAGGCAGCATCCTGCGACGGTGAGAAGGCTGCTGAGGGTGCACATCCAAGTGAGCATCCGCATCAAAGGGTTCCTCGAGGAACGAGGAGGTGCGGTCAGGCATCCACGGGACCTGGAGCGGCTGCAAGAACACGTCCAGTTCCGCGCGGAGGAGCCACTCACTTGATGGCACTGGGGGCACATGTGTCCCCGCGCGACGTGAATCGCTAACGCAGCCGTCGAAGGGCCTGCTCGAGGACCTGTCGGTCCGAGCGGTCCTTCTCGCGCATACCCTCCTTGGTCAGGAGCAGGCCCTCCAGATTCAAGACACGGATGCGCTCGCCGTCGACCTCGACCTCCTCGATGTAGCGCTGGAGCTCGTCCCACGAATGGCCGCACGCCGCCGGAAGCAGGTCCACCGTGAAGACATCGTTGATGCGAACGGCATAGGGCCCTTCCCGCTGGAAGATGTCCTCCTCGCCCTGCAGCTCGAGGCTCGCGCGGTCAGGGAGCTGGGAGAGCGCTGCAATCCAACGCCGCGCATTCTCAGGTGACGGCTCGACGAGGATGTCCACGTCCTCCGAGAAGCGGACATAGCCGTGGGCAGCGATGGCATAGCCGCCGATGAGCGCGTAGCGGCAACCCGCCTCGTTCAGGTAGCGGGCGACTGTCTTCACGTCCTCCCACGTCGCGGGGCGTGTGTACTCGGTCATCCGCTGTGCCGCGCCACCACCGCGTCGACGGTCCACCGCTCGCGATCGGCGTTCGCCTCCTCGTGGCTGGCGTAGATGAAGACGCCCTTCGGCGCCCGTGTCACGTAGTCCGCCATCCGGGTGAGCGCTTCCCGTGCCTCCTTCGATGGGGGCTGCCCGAGCGGCGCCTGCGCGCGGCGGCCCACCACCCGGATGAACTGCTCTCCGGTCAGCGCGTCACGAACCATGAGAGAAAGATATTCCGCCCTCTCAGGGCGCGCCATCGCGCCGGGGCAGCTCCTCCGGCCCGCGCACGGTGAGCTCGCGGCAGGCGGTAGCTGCAGCGCGGACGTCCCCGGCGCTCGCGCCGGCGAGGCTCGCGCAGAGGAAGAGGTCATCCCCCACGGCCTTGGCGCCCAGCATGCCGGGGCGCGCCCGTCCGCGCCCTCCGTCCGTCTCCGTGGGCACCACGTCGAAGAAGACGAGCGAGAGCGCCTCACCCTGCTCCTTCTCCACGTTCTCCAGCCGCGCCGCACGCAGCGAAGACGCAAACTCCTCGCGAAGCTCCTCCGCGGTCGGAAGGCTCGCGGCGGCATGAGCCCGCCGGTCGATGCGCAGCACCGGAGAGCGGGGAGGCCCGGCCTGGAAGCTCTGCTCCGGGCCGAGGCTGGCCGTCCATCCCGGAGGCATGGGCACCTCCACGCCACGCGCGCCGGTGCCCGCCTGGGGGCGCTCGTCTGGCGCGGCAGGAAGCTCCGGAGCGCCTGAGTCCGGTGCGGGAGGCGCGGCACGCTCACACCCCGCGCCGACGAGGGCGAGCACGGCCAGCATCCGCCGTGCGTGCACCCTCACCAGCCCGGTGCTCCATCCACCTGCCGCGTCCACCCCGTCCTCCCTGTACACCCGTTCAAGGTGCACCCTCCCCTGACGGCGCGCCCTTCGGACGCGCTCCGGGGTGTCCGTCACGCCCTTGGCTACTTCTTCGCGACGAGGGCTTCGACCGGCACGGGCGCCGCCTGGCCACCCTTGCCGATGTTCTCCATCTTGCAGGAGCCCTCGAACACCACGCCGCGGTCGATGGCGATGGCCGGCGACTCCACCGTGCCCTTCACCTTGGCGGGGGTCTTCATCTCCACCAGCTGCGCGGCCTTGATGTTCCCCTCGAAGACGCCGTGGATGATGACGGTGCCGGCCTGCACCTCCGCATTCACCCGGGCCCCCTCGGCGATGACGAGGGTGTCCTTGGTGGCAATGTGGCCGTTGAACTTCCCGTCGATGCGCACCTGGCCTTCAAACGCCAGCTTGCCTTCGAATTCGCTGCCCTTGCCCAGCAGGCTGCTGAGCTCTCCCGGTCGCGACACGTGTTCCTCCCTGATGGGGGGCATGGTGGTGGCCTTCTCTTCCTTCTTCGTTCCAATCAGCGCCATGGGACCTCACCGCTCCTTCCGGACGTGGGCCAGGATGCGCTCCAGATCCTCGTAGCTGAAGAAGTCGATCTCCAGGGTCCCGCGGCCGCCGCCCTTCTCCTGCAGCCGGACCTTGGTCCCCAGACGACGCTGCAAGTCCTCGATGATGTTGCGCGCCGCCGCGCTCGTCTTCGTTGCGGGCGCCGCGGCCTTGGCGCCCGCCTGCGGCTTGCCCTTGCTCTCCTGGACGAGCCGCTCGGTCTCGCGCACCGACAGCTTCTCGGTGGCCACGCGCTTGGCCAGCTCGGCGAGCTCCGGCAGGCGCGGCACGCCGAGCAGGGCGCGAGCGTGGCCCATGGCGAGGCTTCCGTCCGCGAGCAGCTGCTTCACGTCCGGCGGCAGCGCCAGCAGGCGCAGGGCGTTGGCCACGGTGGAGCGGTCCTTGCCCACCTGCTGGCTCACCTGCTCCTGCGTGAGCTTGAACTCCTCGATGAGACGCCGGTAGCCCTCCGCCTCCTCGATGGGGTTCAGGTCCGACCGCTGGAGGTTCTCCACCAGCGCGAGCTGGAAGGCCTCCGACGGGGTGACGTCCCGCACCACTGCCGGCACTTCGGTGAGCCCCGCCAGGTGGGCGGCCCGCCAGCGGCGCTCGCCGGCGATGATCTTGTACCCGTCCCCATCCTTGCGGACGAGCAGGGGCTGGAGGATGCCCTGGGCCTTGATGGACCCGGCCAGCTCCTGGAGCTTCTGCTCGTCGAAGTGGCGGCGGGGCTGGTCCTTGTCCTGCCGGATGCTGTCGAGGGGCAGCTTGGCGACGCTGCCCTTGGCTGCCTCGATGGCGGGCGGCCGGGCGGCCTGGGGGATGAGGGCCCCGAGCCCCCGACCGAGTGCTCGCTTGGGTTCCTGTTTGGTGGCTCGTGCGCTGCTCACGCGACCTGCCTGCTCTTGCCGGGCCCCTTGGGCTCACGGCGCATGATGTCCCTGGCGAGCGCCAGGTAGCTCTCACAGCCCTTCGACTTGATGTCGTAGAGCAGGATGGGCTTGCCGAAGGAGGGGCACTCGGACAGGCGCACGTTTCGCGGCACCACCGGGCTGAACACCTGCTCCTTGAAGTAGCCGCGGACCTCCTCGGTCACCTGGTGGCTGATGTTCGCGCGGCCGTCGAACATGGTGAGGAGGATGCCCTCCATCTCCAGCTGGGGGTTGAGCCCCTCGCGCACCAGCTCGATGGTGTGCGTCAGCTGGGAGAGCCCCTCGAGCGCGTAGTACTCGCACTGCAGCGGGATGAGGACGGAGTCCGCCGCGGTGAGCGAGTTGAGCGTGAGCAGGCCGAGCGAGGGCGGGCAGTCGATGAGGATGTAGTCCCAGTCGTTGCGCACCGGCTCGAGCGCCTCGCGCAGCCGGAACTCGCGCCGCTCCTGGCCCACCAGCTCCACCTCCGCGCCGGTGAGGTCCGGGGTGGCGGGCACGACCTGGAGGTAGCGCAGCTCGGTGGGGTGGGTGAGCTCGGCCATCGGGCGACCCCCGAGCAGGGCCTCGTAGATGGTGCCGTGGAGGGCGTCCCGCTTGAGGCCCAGGCCGCTGCCGGCGTTCCCCTGCGGGTCCATGTCCACCAGCAGCGTGCGGCGCTCGGCCGAGGCGAGGCTGGCAGCCAGGTTGATGGCGGTGGTCGTCTTTCCCACGCCGCCCTTCTGGTTCGAGATGCAGATGACCCGGCTCACGTGTGTGACTCCTGGGGATGACCCCACCCGGCACCTCAACGAGAAGGCCGCGGGGTGGTAGCACGGCCCTTCCAGACCCTTCAAGTGTTGGACACTACGCCTGCCTGCCTAGCAGAGGCCCCTGACAGGACAGGCGCCGGAGACTACGCCGCGCTTCGCGGGGGCGCCCGAAAACTGCCAGAGAAGTCACACGGCTGCGACCCACCGGAGGCCCGGGCGACGGGGGCTCGAGCCTGGCTGCAGGTGTCGACCCGTGCGAGCGCGACGGCCAGTGCGTGTGCAGGGACGGTCCTCTCATGCGCGCACGAGAGCGAGCTGCGGTTCCGCATGGACCATGAGCCGGCGCTCGCGTTCCACGTGGAACTCTCGCGCAGCGGGGCTGACGGGCGGGACGTCTCCGGCGCTCCCTGGGCCGCGACACAGCGCCCGCACCCTGACGCCAGCCCCCTCGCGCGCGTGGTCCAGCAGCTGTCGGAGATTCGCAAGCGCGCGTTCGTCGCCCCGTCTCCGAATGCAGGACACCATCCCCGCGGAGCCTGCGCTGGCGTCAATGAAGCGCGACTCCCCTCCGCCGCCCCGCCATCCGAATCACGACCGTTCCACGTGGAACACGAGAGGCCCCGCGACAGCGGCGTCGCCCGTGGCCCCGGTCTCGACGCGCGCCCCGCATGTGGCCTGCCGCAGCTGCGTGGCTGCGCTCGGTTCTTCTGAGGCCGCACCCCGCTGCGCCGGCGAACGCACGTCTCCGGACCGCGGAGCCACCGGAGCGAGGCCTCGGTACCACCCACCATTCGCCGCGCTGGAAGGCAGGCCCGAGCACCCCGCTTGAAACGCGCCGGACTGAAGCGCCGTGCAGTGGCGCGACCACGGGCCCACGACAACTCGGGGACGTTCCACGTGGAACAGGCTGCGCCCGGCCACACCGCTCGGGTCCACGAAGGCCGCCTCGACCCCGGGAACACGCAGTGCGCCGCGACGCCGCGCCCCTTCGGGACACCGCGCGCTCCATCTCCTGGATGCCCGTGTTCGGCCGCCTCACGGGAGCCTTCACAGCCCCTTCGCCCTGCGCTCACGCCCCGTTCGCGCGAAGAGCCATGGGCCTTCTCGACTGGCGCCAAGGCACGGCGGGGTGGTCTCGGAGGCACGCCGTGTTTCACGTGGAACATCGGGCGGGCTCGCACCGCAGAGTCACCGCGCGATCGCGTCTGGCAGCACGTGCACCCTGACGGCACCCGGTAGCACGGGCATCACCGCGGAGGTATCCGGCGCGCGCACGACGCGCTGCCCGCGCTCCGCGCACCGTGAGCACCTGCAGCGCGGAGGTCCACTCAGACCGCCTGGGACGCTGGAGCGGCGGGCCCATGGTTCCACGTGGAACATCCGGCGAGGCCTCCGCCAGGACGACCACCACGGACGCGCTGCCGGCAACCGCGTCCGTCCGGCCTCGTCGAGCGACCGGATGCCCGCCCCTTCGAGGTGTCTGGCCACCTGCCCTCTCCAGGCTCACCTTCCGGGGCAGGGAATCATCCAGGAGAGGACCGCAGTCGATGCGAAAGCCGCTCGTTCGAACCCGATGGCTCCTTCTTCCCACCCTCCTGCTGGGCCTCCTGGGTGGCCCGCGGGCCGAGGCAGGCGGATTGAAGGGCAAGGTCGTCGGGAGTGCGGGAGAGCCCAAGCCCTACGTGAACCTCCAGGTGAGCGGACCTGAGAGCCGGACCCTCTTCTCGGGGCGGGACGGAAGGTTCGCGGTGGAGTTGCCCGCCGGGAGCTACACGCTCCAGATCACCGAGCGCAACCGTACGATGCACTTCGACGTGCGCGTGCCGACCGAGGGTGAAGTGGACCAGACGTTCACCCTCAAGTGGTGACGCGGGTGGGCCCAGCCTCGACACCTGGAGGAGGCGAGAACCGGACCTGGCGCGTCCTGGACCTCCTGGTCAAGGGGCTGGCTGCGGTCCTCATCTCGGGGGCCATCACCCTCTACGGCATCCGGAGCGACGACCGGCAGGCCAGAACGAGCGAAGAGAACCGGAAGGCGCAGTTCAAGCTCAGCGAGAAGAACCGGCAGGCGACGGTCCTGGTGGAGACCATCAGGAGCCGGGAGACCGCCGCAGCCGACATGCGGGCGAAGATGTTCGGGACCCTCCTCGAGCACTACTTCGGGAACCCGGGGAACGACAGCGAGAGCAGGGTGGCAATCCTGGAGATGATCGGCCACAACTTCGAGGAGGACCTCAATCTCAAGCCCCTCTTCCTGCAGCTCGAGAAGGAGCTCCTGAAGAAGAACCCCGGTCATCAGGGGGCGCTTCGCGCAGCGGCGAGGAACGTCCGGCAGGACGAGCTCGAGAAGATCATCGGTGCCGGGGGCGAGGTGTGTCGCCTCCGTCTCTCCATCGGTCAGCAGAGCACGGGCGACTGCGTCGCCCCGGTGGAGGTGAAGCTCCTGGATGTGGCGGAGGACCACATCGGAGTCAGCTCGACGCCTCTGGAGGAAGGGAGGAGAGTCGTCACGTATTACGACTTGCCCCTGATGAACAACCGGAGGCTGGGAGAGCTCCGGTACGCGCTGGTGCTGGAAGAGACGGACGCGAAGGGAGGCGAGGCGACGCTGCTCGTCGTTCGCCTGCCGCACGCGGACTACGGCGTGGAGACGCGGCTGCGCTCGGACCAGCTCCTCGAGGACCTCATGGAGGAGATATTCGATTCGGACGGGAGCGCCGAGACCGCCCGGCAAGGGCGAACGTCACCGCCCTGAGCGCGGCGTCCGAGAAGCCCGGGGGTCCCTCGCCTGAGCTCACACGGAGCCGCGTCGAGAAGCCCGCACCGTGCAGCCTGACCCTGCAGCAATGGGCAGCCCGCGCCGCGCAGCCCGAAGCGGAAGCGCGGCTCGGCGGTCTGGGCGCTGCACGTCTGCGCTGCCGGGACTCCTTACGCCGTTGCCGGGCGCGCGGCCACGAGCACCTGACGCGAAGCGCCCGAGAACGGGAGGCGGTACTCCCGGGCACCGATGAGCGCGAGCCCACTCGCCGCCGCCAGATGCTCCGCCTCCTCGCGCGGCAGGGGCTGGCCCAGCATCGCCACCAGTCGCCCGCCTGGCGCCAGGTACGACTCGCCGAGCGTCGCCCACGCGCCGAACTCCATCAGCGCGCGGGAGATGACGACCTCCGCGCGCGGCAGTCCCTCCTTGTCCGGCCTGCCCTCCGCGCGAAGGTGGAGGGCGCGCGCCCCGGGAGCCAGGCCCAGCGTGGCGATGGCGTGCTTGAGGAAGCCCACCTTCTTCGCCACCGCATCCACGAGCGTCACCTCCAGCATGGGCAGCGCCAGCTTCAGCGGCAGCCCGGGGAAGCCCGCGCCCGCGCCGAGGTCCAGGAGCGACGCCGCCCCCGCCACCTCCGGAAGCACCGCGAGCGAGTCCAGGAAGTGCTTCTCCAGCACCTCCTCGGGCGCGGTGATGGCGGTGAGATTGACGCGGGCATTCCACCGCAGGAGCTCCTCCTTCAGGCGCCAGAGCCGCTCCTCGATGCCGGCCGTCAACGAAAGCCCCATGGCCCGCGCCCCCTCGGCGAGCCGCGCCTCGAACTCCCGGTTATCCACAGCCACTCTCCCGTTCAGCCCGGCGCAAGTGCCCGGATTCACTAGCTCTCGGCAACTCTGCGCGCGGCGTCAACACGTTGTCCACAGCGCGAGGCCACGTTTCCACAGGAAGCCTCAGGTGGCCTCGCGCCGCAGCCGCTCGAGGTGCACCAGGAGCAGCGACAGGGCGGCCGGCGTCAGTCCAGGGAGCGCCCGCGCCTGCCCCACCGTGGCGGGCCTGGCGCGGGCCAGGCGCTCCGCGGCCTCGGCGGAGAGGCCCCGCACGTCGTCGAACGCGAGCCCCTCCGGAATCCGCCAGCCGTCCCACGCCTCCGCCTCGCGCCGCGCCGCACGCGTGGCCTGGGCGATGTAGCCCTCGTACTTGAGGAGGACCTCCGCCTCCTCGCCCACCGCCTCCTCGACGTCCGCCGGCACCTGGCCTTCCGCGCGGAGATCCACCCAGTGGCCCTCGGGGCGCTTGAGGCGCGCGGCGAGTCCGGTGCGGCGCAGCCGCTCCACCTCCGCGTCCACCGCGCGGCCGAAGGCCTCCGTGCGCGCGAGCTCCTCCGCGGAGAGCAGCCCCAGCCGCCGCGCGTGGGGAAGCAGCCGCACGCCCGCGTTGCCCTCTCGCAGACGCAGCCGGTGCTCGGAGCGGGAGGTGAGCATGCGGAACGGCTCGTCCACGCCGCGCCGCACCAGCTCGTCCACGAGCACCCCGGTGTGCGCCTCGTCCCGGCCCAGCACCAGCGCCGGCTCATCCCGAAGCGCGAGGGCTGTGTTCACCCCGGCGAGGAAGCCCTGTACCGCCGCCTCCTCGTACCCGCTGGTGCCGTTGAGCTGTCCGGCCAGGAAGAGGCCGCGCACCCGCCGCGCCTCGAGCGTGGGCAACAGCTGCGTCGGAGGCGCGAAGTCGTACTCCACCGCGTAGCCGTAGCGCGCCACCTGCACCTCCTCGAGTCCGG
>JAKEEX010000237.1 GCA_022616315.1 Myxococcaceae bacterium | reverse complement strand
GAGGGTGCGTTGCATGGCCCCCACCTAACCCGGAAGGGCCTACTCGCGCAGCCGGAAGATCTGGCGCAGGCGAGAGAAGATGCGGTTCGCCTCGGGAGAGCTGTCCGGTCCGGAGCCCCCGGCGTTCGCAGCGGCACGGAGCTGTGAGCGGCGCTCCGCGAGGATCGCCGAGAGCAGCCGGGCGAGCTCGGGGTGCGTGCGGAAGAGGTCCGCGAAGAGAGCCCGGTCCACCTCCAGGAGGACTGCGTCGGAGGAAGCGACGACCGTCGCCGCACGAGGCTCTCCGGTGAGCAGAGACATCTCCCCGAAGTATGCGCCCCGCTCCAGCCGGGAGACCTCGGTGCTGGAGCCCGCGGCGCGCACGGACACCTCGCCGCGGACCACCACGTAGAACGTGTGTCCCTCGGCACCATCCTCGAGGATCCTCTCCCCCTGGCCGAAGTGGCGAACCTTCACACCGGCGCGCAGCTGGAGGAGCGAGTCCTCGTCGAAGGGGGCGAAGAGGTCCACTTCGCGGAGGAGCGCGGTGATCTCGTCCTCGCCGAGCTCCGGGCCCTGCGGAACTCGGACGTGGACTGCGCGCTGGGGGACCGGGATCTCGATGCCGTCCCGCTTGAGCCGGTACCACAGCCGCGTGAGCAGCTCGTCACGGGCCTGCTCGGGGCCCACTGCGCTGCTGACGAAGAAGCGCAGGAGGTACCTGACGGAGGACTCCTCGTACGCGGCCACCCTCACGACCGGAGCCGGAATCGGGAGGACGCCCTCCACTTCCTTCAGCGCCTCGGCGAGCGCCCGCTTCACGAGGTTCGGAGGTGCCTCGTACGAGAGTCCCAGGGGTAGCTCCACGCCGAAGGGCAGCTCTCCCCCGGTGAAGTTCTGCACCGCTTCCTTCGCCACCATGTTGTTGGGGAGGGTGACGAGCTTGCCGGTCTGCGTCTCGATGCGTGTCGCGCGCCACGCAACCTGGACCACACGTCCGGTGTGCGCGCCGATGGTGACCCAGTCCCCCACCTCGAAGGGTTCCTCCAGCTGCAGGGACAGACCCGCGAAGAGGTTGCCCAGCGTCTCCTGGAGCGCGAGGCCGAGCACCAGCGAGAGCACCGCGGAGGTGGCGAGGATTCCCGTCAGGTCGAAGTCCAGCTCGGACTTGAGCACCGGGATCGCCGAGAGCGCATAGAGGGCGACGTTGAGGACGTCGCGCAGGATCTTCGGCGCCTCGCGTCTGCGCATCCGCGCGACCTTCAGCCCCAGGGCCACGCCCGCACGGATGGCACCCCACGCGAGGGCGAGCATCCACCCCACCGTGACCACCTTGCTGAGCGTGGCCGGCGTGGCCGGTGGGAGTGCCCAATCCAGACCGCGCAGTGCAAGGTGCGCGACGAGGAGCATGAGCGCTCCACCGAGGTCGCGGCGGAAGAGTGCATCGGCGGCCGCCACCCGGATGGAGGCCACGAGGACCACCAGCAGGACGCCAGCCACCAGCGACAGGTTGCTCTCGAGGAGGGCGAGCACGGGAAGTGCGAGCCTGCCCACGGCGGGCGTGTGCGCGCAAGCTGGCGATTGACGGGCGGAGCGACCGAGGCCATACCGGAGCCATGACGCTTGCTGCGGTGGAGGGGCAGCCCCGTGCGGTGGAGAGCTTGAGCGCGGCGCTGCGCTCGGGACAGCTCCATCATGCCTACCTGTTCGGTGGACCCGAGGGGGTCGGCAAGGAGCGCACCGCGGAAGCGTTCGCCCAGGCGCTCCTCTGCCTGGAGAGGCCCGGAGAAGGGTGCGGGAGCTGCGCTGCCTGCTCGCGCGTGGCGCGGCGCAACCACCCCGACGTCACCTGGCTCATGCCCGAGGCCGTTGCAGTGGAGCGTGGGCTGGCCGGACGGAGCGACTTCACCGGCACCCCCTCACGCGAGCTCAAGGTGGAGCAGGTGCGGGCCCTCCAGGAGCGGCTCTCGCTTCGACCGCTGGAGGCGCCGCGGAAGCTCGCAATCGTGGTGGCGGCGGAGTCCTTGAACACCCAGGCGCAGAACGCGTTTCTCAAGACGCTCGAGGAGCCACCGCCCGACACGGTGATGGTGCTGCTCGCGTCGGCGCCGGACCGGCTCCTGCCCACCATCCGCAGCCGGTGCAGCAAGGTGCACTTCGGGCCCCTGCCGACCGCACTGGTGTCGGAGCGCGTTGCCCAGGCGCGCGGCCTGGACGCGTCCACCGCGCACATGGTGGCGGTGATGGCGGCAGGATCGCTCGGGCGCGCGCTCGAGATGGACGTCAAGGGCCTGGCCCGCCGCGCGGAGCTCATCCGCCGCTTCGAGGAGGTCGGCAGCGAAACGCGGCGCCTGCTGCGCTTCGCCGAGGAGTTCGGCGGTTCGCGCCAGGACGCGGAGGACGCGCTGGCGGTGCTGCAGCTGTGGACGCGGGACGTCGCGCTCGCGAAGGTCGGCGCAGAGGGGCTGGCCAACACGGACCTCGCGGAGCTCGCGCGCGAGGTCGCGGAGCGCACGACGGAACCCGCCCTCCACCGGCGAAGCGCGCGCATCGAGAGCGCGCTCACCGCGATCACCACGCGCAACGCCTCACCCCGGCTCCAGCTGGAGCGTTTGCTCGTCGAGCTGATGGAGGAGCGATGAGCGCCGAGCTCGACGACGTCCTGAAAGAGGTGAAGGCCGGTACCGCGGCTCCGCTGTATCTCCTGTGGGGCGAGGAGTTCCTCGTCCGCAAGGCCGCGGATGCGCTCGTGGGCCTGCTCGTGCCCGACGCGGCGGTGGGCTTCAACTTCGCCGTGATGGACGGAGCCTCGCCGCGCGAGGTGGCGCAGGAGCTGGCCACGCTTCCCATGTTCCCGGGACGCAAGGTCGTGCTCGTACGTGATCCCGAGTTCCTCGCGCCGAAGAAGGGCCGGGGAGACGCGCTGGGACGCGCCCGGGACGCTTGGAAGGCCGGGCGAAAGAAGGAGGCCGCGCGCAGGGTGCTCGCGCTCGCGGCGCGTGCGGGCTGGGGGGCGCGCGAGCTGGACCCCTCCGCATCCGGAGCGCCCTCCGCGGAAGCGTGGAAGCGCGAGCTGGACGTGGACCTGGCCGAGGCGGACATGTTGTTCCTCCGGGAGGTCGCGGCCTTCTGCCTCGAGGAGCGTGTCACCGCGCCGGAGGGGGACACCACCGCACTGACGGACCTCTTCGCGAAGGAGCTCCCGCCGGGCCACGTGCTCGTCCTCGCGGCGACGGACGTGGATGCGAAGAACCCGCTCGTGAAGCTGGCCCGCGAGTCAGGGCGCGTGGTGGAGCGGAAGGTGGCGAGCAAGCTGAAGGAGCTGGACCTCACCGCGCTCACCACCGAGGTGCTGCGGCCGCTCAAGAAGCGTCTGGGCGCCGGCGCCGAGGAGAGGCTGAAGGACCGCTGTGGCGGCAACATGCGGCTGGTCCACTCCGAGCTCGAGAAGCTCGCCCTCTACGTCGAGGGCAGCGTCATCGAGGCCGAGGACGTGGAGCTCCTGGTGGGCCGGGCCCGCGAGGAGGAATACATGGAGCTCGCCGACGCCCTCCAGCGGCGCGACCTCCAGGCGGCGCTGCGCTACGTGGAGGACGCGATGGGGCACGGCTCCCATGGACTCCAGCTCCTCGGCGCCGTGGCGTCCGTGGTGCGTGGCCTCCTCGAGAACCAGGACCGGCTGGACCGCCATGCCCGTGGGAGCGCTCCGCGGTCCTACGATGACTTCAAGACCCGCGTCTGGCCCGGCATCGAGCGGGAGGCGAAGGAGGAGAAGGGGCGCGCGCCCCATCCGTGGGGCGCCTTCCAGGGGATGCAGGCAGCGGCGCGGTACGGCCGTCAGGGTCTGCTCCGCTCGCTCGTCGCCTGTGCGGAGGCGGACCTCGCCCTCAAGTCCTCGGCCGGAGGCAAGTTGGTTCTCGAGCGGTTGCTCTGGACGGTGTGCGGCCAGGCATGAGACACGCGGGGCCCCGCCCAGCACCGGCACCGAGCCCATCCTAGAGAGAGTCCCATGGCGAAACGCACCCTCGTCACCAGCGCGCTGCCCTACGCCAACGGCCCCATCCACATCGGTCACATGGTGGAGTACACCCAGACCGACATCTACGTGCGCTTCCTGCGCTCGAGTGGAGAGGACGTCATCTACCTGTGCGCGGACGACACGCACGGGACGCCCATCGAGCTCAACGCCGCGAAGCAGGGCGTGAAGCCGGAGGAGTTCGTCGCCCGCTTCCACGAGGAGCACCAGGCGGACTTCCGGGACTTCGACATCTCCTTCGACGCCTATGGCTCCACCAACTCGCCGGAGAACCGCCACTACGCGGAGCTCATCTACGGCCGGCTGAAGCAGGCCGGGGACATCGAGCGGCGGGACATCGAGCAGACGTACTGCGAGAAGGACAAGCGCTTCCTGCCGGACCGCTTCGTGCTCGGAACGTGTCCCAACTGCAAGAGTCCGGGCCAGTACGGCGACTCCTGTGAGGTGTGCGGGAAGACGTACGATCCCACGGAGCTGCTCGAGCCGCGCTGCTCCCTCTGCGGAACGCCGCCGGTGCGCAAGGCGTCCACGCACCTGTTCTTCAAGCTGAGCAACCACGCGGACTTCCTGAAGGGGCTGCTCGGGAAGCCGGAGTTCATCAACACGGGCGTGGCCGCCCAGCTGCAGCAGTGGTTCGAGAAGGGTCTCTCCGACTGGGACATCAGCCGGGACGGTCCGTACTTCGGCTTCCCCATCCCGGGGGAGACGGACAAGTACTTCTACGTCTGGCTGGACGCGCCCATCGGCTACATCGCAGCGACGGAGCTGTGGGCGAAGAAGACGGGGAAGGCGCGCGACGCGCTGGCCTATTGGAGCGCGGACAGCGACGCGCACATCATCCACGTCATCGGCAAGGACATCGTCTACTTCCACGCGCTGTTCTGGCCGGCGGTGCTCAAGGTGGCCGGCTTTAAGATTCCCGACAGGCTCATCGTCCACGGGCACCTCACCGTCAACGGCGAGAAGATGTCCAAGCGGCGCGGCACGTTGGTGCCCGCGCGCGCGTACCTGGAGAAGCTGGACCCTACGTACCTGCGCTACTTCTACGCGGCGAACCTGGGGCCCTCGCCCGAGGACATCGACCTGTCGCTCAAGGACTTCCGACTGCGGGTGAACGGCGAGCTCGTCAACAACATCGGCAATCTGGCCAACCGTTCGTTGAGCATGCTCGCGAGCACCTTCGAGAGGCGGCTGGCGCCGGGCGGTGAGGGGGCGGGCCGGAAGCTGGTGGAGGAGGCGCTCGCGCGGGTGCCGGAGGTTCGCGCGGCGTACGAGCGGCTCGAGTTCCGCAACGTCATCAAGGCGGTGACGGACATCGCGTCAGCGGCGAACGCGTTCATGCAGACGCAGGCGCCGTGGGCCCGGGTGAAGACGGACCCGGAGGCCGCACGCGCGGACCTGTCGGACGTGGCGGAGGTGGCCTACCTCGTGAGCGCGCTGCTGCAGCCAGTGGTGCCGAGGCTGTCGGAAAAGCTCTTCGCGCAGCTGAACGCGCCGCCGCTGACGTTCCAGGCGCTCGGTGCCGCCCGCTATCCGCTGCTGGACCGCAGCCGGCCCATCGGGACGCCGGCGCCCCTCATCGCGCGGATGGAGGAGGCGCAGGTGAACAGCATCGTCGTGTCGCCGCCGCAGGTCGAGGAGAAGAAGCCCGAAAAGGCCGCGCCGGCAGCGGCCGCGCCGAAGCCCGCCGAGAAGGCCGCGTCCGTCCCTGCACCAGAAGCGGGTGAGGTGGAGTACGCGGACTTCGCGCGCGTGGTGCTCAAGGTGGGGAAGGTGCTCTCCGCGGAGCGGGTCCCGAAGGCGGACAAGCTGCTCAGGCTCTCCGTGGACGTGGGGGAGGGCAGCCCGCGCACCATCGCCGCGGGCATTGCGGAGGCCTACGCGCCCGAGCAGGTGGTGGGCCGCAACGTCGTCGTGGTGGCCAACCTCAAGCCACGCGCCATCCGCGGCATCGAGTCGCGCGGGATGCTGTTGGCCGCGGGCCCGGGCGGCAAGGAGCTGTCCCTCGTGGACCCGGGGCCTCTGCCTCCGGGGAGCGAGGTGAAGTAGGCGCCATGGCTGGAGCAGCTGAGAGACGGGAGGAGGCGCTCCTCCGGCTGGAGCAGGCCACGTCCGTGCGAGCGCGGGTGGAGGCATTGGATGCGCTCGTCGCCCTCGCCGCCGAGGCGCCGGAGGAGCATGCTCTCGCACTGCAGCCGCTCGTGTCGCGGTGGCTGACGGCAACGGAAGGTCCAGTACGCGCGGCCGCGGTGGCACTCGCAGCGCGGGTGCTCCCTGGGGACGAGCTGTTGCCCGTGCTCGTCGGTCGGGTCGGGGATGAGGACCCGGACGTTCGCATCGAGGCGACGGGCCAATTGGCAGACCTCGTGCGCCCGGATGCGCGCGGTGCGCTCGCTGCCGCACTGGAGGACGCGGAGCCCCTCGTGCGCTTCGAGGCTGCGCGCGGCATGGCGGCGCTCCAGCACCCTGCGGGGATGGATGTCCTGGTCGCCGCACTCGAAGACAGAGGTCTGCGATACAGGGCCCTCGGCGCGCTGGGGGAGCTCGGAGATGCGAGGGCGCTTCCCGCGGTGCAGCGCCTCTTCCGACGCTGGTTCCTCCCCGTCTTCGAGAAGACGCAGGCGGCAGGAGTCCTCGCGCGGCTGGGCGATGCAGAGGGCGGGACGTATTTGCTCTCGCGCCTGGGGCGACGCTGGACTCCGGACAGGGCCATGGCAGCGGAGCTCTGCGGCGAGACTCGGGTGTCCGGTGCACGCGAGCGCCTCCTCGAACTGCTGAAGGACCGTGCCGAGCCTGCGCGAGGAGCGGCCGCTCGCGGCCTTGGGCGGACGGGGGACCCGGAGCTCATTGCACCCCTCACAGCATTGCTCGAGGAGCCGGGGGCGCCGGAGGACCTGCGCCTGGATGCGGCCGAGGGGCTGTGCTTCCTGCAAACAGAGGAGGCGCATGCGCGGGTGCGCGCCGCGTTGGCGAGCTTCGGGGCAGACGGGCGCGCGGAGGTCGAGGCGCTGCTCGCCGCGTTCCCGGTGAGGGCGGAGGTAGAGGCATGAGGCTCGTGGACGCGCACTGCCATCTGGAGGCGGAGGAGACCCCGGACGTCGCAGGGGTGCTGGCGCGCGCACGGGCTGCAGGCGTGGTGCACGCGATTGTCGTTGGTCAGTGGCAGCGGCCTGGTGACTTCGGAAACGCACTCGAGGTGGCGCGCGCGCACCCGGAGTTCCTCACGCCCACCATGGGCATCCACCCGCACAACGCCGCGGAGGCGAGCGAGGCGGACCTGGCTGAGTTGGAGCGCCTGTGTGCGCTCCCGGAGGTCGCTGCAGTGGGTGAGGCGGGGCTGGACTACTACTACGACAGCAGCCCCCGGGACGTTCAGGCGGAGGTCCTGCGGCGACAGTGTGCCCTCGCGCGCAGGCTGGGCAAGCCACTCGTCGTGCACGTGCGAGATGCGCATGAGGACTGCGTGAGGATCCTCGCGGAAGAGGGGATTTCACGCGGCGTCATCCACTGCTTCACAGGAGACACCGCGGCCGCACGTGGCTACCTGGAGCGCGGGATGCACCTGTCCATCTCCGGCATCGTCACATACAAGAAGACCGAGGCGCTCCAGGAAGCGGTGCGCTTTGCGCCCTTGGACCGGCTGCTCGTAGAGACGGACAGCCCGTACCTGGCGCCGATTCCGTACCGCGGGAAGCGGAACGAACCCGGCTATGTCGTGGAGACGGTGCGGAAGGTGGCGGAACTGAAAGGCGTCTCTGCCGAAGCGGTGGCGGACACCACTACGCAGAATGCGGCGCGGGTGTTCGGGTTCGCTCTGACTTGATTCAACGTGCGTGCTCGGCCGAGCCCGGCCTGACCCGGGTCCGGACCTGCGACGTTATCCCCGCGCACACAGTTGCCGTGGGGAATCGAGGCGGAGGTCGCTGCATGCCTCACTCGACGTCCACAACGCAGGCCCAGAATGGCGAGAAGCCCTTCCATCCGGTCCCTGCGCTTGAATCGAGATATCCCACCGCGACGACGAAGGATTCGCCAGGAATCAGGTCCGGGAAGTCACCATTGCCACGTGTCGACTGCATCGAGTCCGCAGCAATGCGATAGCTGCTCGTGCCGCTCTTCCAGGCTGATGCGAAATGGCGCTTGTCCCGAATGATCTGGATCGAGTTGGGCCCGGTCACACCTGCCGAAGCCAGTTGCTCCGGAATGGCGAAGGTGAATCCAGACGCATCCAGCATGAAGCCGGGCGCCGGCCGGAGGCGGTAAATTGGAGGAAGCGCGCTGCCCTCCGCGACCAGATGGCTGTGCGCCGCGTCTACCCGGATGACTTGATCCACCGTCACCGGTTGCGCTGCTCCCCTGCAGCCGGTGAAGCAGAAGGCCAAGAGAACAGGGACGACTGGTCGCATGAGGGTGGCGTTCACGGTCTGGCTCCTGCCCGGTGTGCCTGAACGGCCCTTGCAGATATCGCAAGAGCCCGCTCTGAGCTGGAATCGAGGGGCTACTGCCACAACTCAGTCGTATCACCGCGACGCCACTTCGCACAGCAGCTGGACGGCGTGGCCGTGCACGGCAGCGACAGTCGCCGAACGCAGGTGCGCCTTCGGCTCGTCTCCTGGCAGCTCAGCGAATTCGAGGAGGGAGTAGAAGGCGGCGACCACGTCGGTGCCTCAGCACGAGCGGCTCCCGTAATGGTCGTTCCTCCCGAGGACAACGCCCCGGAGCGCCCTCTCCACATGGTTGGAGTCCAAGGGAATGCGCGCGTTCTCGAGGACCCATGAGCGCCCAGGGCAGAAGTTGCCCCGGTTCCGAGGCTCTCCCGCACTTCGTGTTGCTCGCCTCTAGGGTGCTGCCGTAGCTGGCGAGCATCTGCCAAGGCAGCTACGCCTGGGAATGAAGCATGCGTATTCGGT
>JAKEEX010000236.1 GCA_022616315.1 Myxococcaceae bacterium | reverse complement strand
TTGAGCCTCCCGCCTTCCGGTCATCCCACGGCCGCAGCGGCCGCCTGGAGCAGGTCGTCCGCGAGGTCGTCGGGGTCCTCGAGCCCCACCGACACGCGGATGAGGCTCTCGCGGATGCCGGCGGCCTCGCGCTCCTCCGGCGTCATCCGGCGTGCGCTGGCGCTCGCCGCGTGCATCACCAGGCTGCACACGTCCCCGAGGCTCGGTGCCGGCCGCGCGAGCTTCACGCTCTCCAGGAAGCGGAAGCACTCGGGGCGTCCCGCGCCCTTCAGCTCGAAGGAGAGCATGCCGCCGAAGCCCGCGGTCAGCAGCTCGCGCGCCACCCGGTGGTCCTCGTGCGAGGCGAGGCCCGGGTAGTACACGCGCGTGAGGAGGGGCGAGGCCTCGAGCCGCCGCGCCACGTGTGCGGCGTGCTCCGCGTGCGCCTGCATCCGCACCGCGAGGGTGCGCAGACCGCGCAGGGTGAGCCACGCCTCGAAGGGGCCGAGCACCGCCCCCTCCTGGAGCCTCGCGGCGCGCAAGCCCGAGAGCCTCTCGCGCGAGCCGCTCACCGAGCCGCCCATGGCATCCGAGTGACCGTTGAGCCACTTGGTGGTGGACTGCACCGCGTAGTCCGCGCCGTGCGCGAGGGCCTGCTGGTGGTAGGGCGATGGGAAGGTGGCGTCCACCGCGAGGCTCGCACCCACCGCGTGCGTGGCGCGCGCGAGGGCCCTGAGGTCCGGCACGGAGAGCAGCGGGTTGGTCACGCTCTCCGCCAGGACGAAGCGGGGCCGCAGGGACTCGATGCGCGCGGGCGCGTCCGCCGCGGAGAGCTTCAGGGCGTGGAGCTCCACACCACGCTCGGCGCACAGCCGCTTGTAGAGCGCGCGCGTCACTCCGTAGCCGTCCAGGGGCAGGACGACGCGGTCCCCTGCCTTCAAGCCCTGCGCGTCGAAGAGGGCCTTGAGCGCGGCCATGCCGCTCGCGTAGGTGACGCAGTCCTCGGCGCCCTCCAGGGCGGCGATGGCGTCCTCGAGCAGCCGGGTGTTGGCTTGCGAGATGCGCCCGTAGACGAAGTCCGCGCCATCCAGCGCCCCGTCGAGCTCCTCGGCGCTCTGGAAGTAGCTCACCGCCGAGACGTGCACCGGCGCCACCACCGGGACCGCCGTGCTGTCCTTCAGCACTGCCCCCGCGTGCACCGCCACCGTCTTCAGCTTCGCCCCTTTCACGTCACTCCCCCTGCTCCAGCATCCACCGCTCGGCGTCGATGGCCGCCATGCAGCCCGTGCCCGCGGCGGTGATGGCCTGGCGGTAGTAGTGGTCCTGCACGTCGCCGCACGCGAACACGCCCGGCACGTTGGTGTACGTGCTCCCGGGCTTCGTCCTGATGTAGCCGTTCGCCTGGAACTCGAGCTTGCCGTGGAAGAGGTCCGTGGTGGGGCTGTGCCCGATGGCCACGAAGAGGCCGCCGGCCTCCACGCTGCTCACCTCGCCGGACTTGAGGTTCTTCACGCGCACGGCCTTCATGCCGCGCTCGTCCCCATGCACCTCCTCCACCACCGTGTTCCACACGAAGTCGATGCGCGGGTTCTGGAGGGCGCGCTCCTGCATGATCTTCGAGGCGCGCAGGCTCTCGCGCCGGTGCAGGATGGTGACCTTGCTGCAGATCTTGGAGAGGTAGAGCGCCTCCTCCATCGCGGTGTCGCCGCCACCCACCACGAGCACCTCCTGGTTCTTGAAGAAGGCGCCGTCGCAGGTGGCGCAGGCGGACACGCCGCGGTTCTTGAAGCGGTCCTCGCCCGGCACGTCGAGCCACTTGGCCGAGGCGCCCGTGGCGATGATGAGCGTCTGGGTCCGGCAGGAGTGCGTCTCCCCCTTCACGAGGAAGGGCCGGCTGGACAGGTCCACCTCCACCACGTTCTCCACGTGGACCACGGTGCCGAACCGCTCGGCCTGCTTCTGGAAGCGGTCCATCAGCTCCGGGCCCGTCACCGCCTCCGGGAAGCCCGGGTAGTTCTCCACGTCCGTGGTGATCATCAGCTGGCCGCCCGGAACGCGGGCCGGGTCCTCGACGGCCGGGCCGCCGGTGAACATCACCGGCTCGAGATTGGCGCGCGCCGCGTAGATGGCAGCCGTGTAGCCGGCCGGGCCGGAACCGATGATGGTGACTTTCTTGATAGGCTCAGCCAAGACGTGAGGCTCCTTGAGGAACGGGCGTGGAACGGTAGCAGACGCGCCGGTGCTCCGCCCCAAGAAGGAGCCCCCTCCGGACGACCATGGACCTCCCGCTGCTCAGGCAGGTAGCCCTGTTCCAGGGGCTGACACAGGGTCAGCTCCTCAAGGTCGCGGCCAGCGCCGAGGTGCGCAGCCACCCGGCCGGCGCCCACGTCTTCCGCGAAGGCGCGCCCGGGGACGAGATGTACGTCGTGGCGGAGGGCCAGGTGCGCATCTCCAAGCAGGTGCCCGGCGTGGGGGAGGAGGCGCTCGCCATCCTGGAGAGGGGCCAGTTCTTCGGGGAGATGGCCCTCATCGAGGACGGCGTCCGCTCGGCCGACGCCATTGCCCACACCGCATGCACGCTGTGGGCGTTCCCGAGGGCGCGGCTGGACCAGCTGATGTTCACCGACAAGGACCTCGCCTACGTCCTGCTCTGGGCCCTGTTGCGGACGCTGTCGGAGCGGCTGCGCGAGACGAACGACAAGCTGAAGGCCTTCTTCGCCTTCTCGCGCTTCGGGTGACCAGGAGTCGACGCCGGCTCGAAGCCGGAGCGTCAGAAAGCGAGCGCCACCCCGCCGCCGAGCGCCACGTCCTGGCCACGCGTCCCGGCCGGGAGCGCCATGGGCAGTGCGACGATGTGGGGCGCATCCCGGTCGTCCGCGTCCGCCACGCGGCTCGGCTCCTCGAGGGGCGAGGGTCCGAGCAGGAGCATCAGCGCGAGCGTTCCGGCGGTGGCCGCCATGCCCACCGTGGCGCCGGCCTGCGGGGCATTCATCAGCGCGCCCAGCCCGTAGAGGCTCACGCCCACCGCCATGGGCAAGATGGCGAGCGCGGGGATGCGGTTCCCCTTCACCTCCGTCAATGCCGCGACGACGCCGCCCAGCGCCATCCCCATGGCTGGCATGAAGAGCACGGGTCGGAAGTCCGGGGTCACTCCTGCTGGAGTGAAGGCGCCCACCGCCATCAGGGACAGCAGGAGTCCCCACGTCCCTCCCGTGATGACCACGCCCATGTCGCCCCCACTGATGTCCGCCTGCCCGAGCGTGGAGAGGAGGATGGCGGCCAACGCGGCCTGACCGGTCCCCACCACCACGAGCCCCTGCTCGAGCCCGTCCGGGATGCGGGCATAGGCGTTGATCCCCGCGCCCATCAGGAAGCCCGCGACGCTCGCGAACGCGCCGAGGACCGCCGTCTTGCGGCCCACAGGAACGAAGTGGCTGTAGGTGAAGCCGAGTCCCGCGAGCACCGTGGCGCCACCCACGACGGAGAGGAAGGCACGGTTCGGATCGGACTGGGTCGCTCGAGCCACCACGGCGCCCGCGGCGAGGCCGAGCAAGGCCTCGTTCACGACGAGGAAGGGTCCTCCGGGGCCGGCAAAGACCCCGGAGTAGCGCTCGGGGCGTGACGCCAGCTCTCCGCGCTCGGGTGCAGGTGTCACAGCGGGCGAGGCGTCCGGAGCGGCCGACTCGGGCGTGCTGGTGGGAGGCAGCCTGACCTCCTCCGCGCGCGCCACCCCGGCCGCAAGACACACCACCAGCAGGCCTGAAAACACCCCTCGCATCCCGTGCTCCTCGCTCGTGCGCACCGTCGAGTCGGAGCGCGGGCGCGACTGTAGCGGAGAGCCGGGAGCGATGCGCCATGGGAGAAGTCGCGCACGAGGTGCGTCCGTGCGATGGCGGCCCGTCCGACGGTCTGGTCAGGCGTCCCGGCGTGGGACGGTTCGGCCCCGGGGAATGGCCTGGCCCGAGGCGGCACGACCGTTGCTCCGCGCCGTGCCGGATTCGCAGCGGTTCGGGGGGCGAGATGGCGGAGGAGTGGATGGGGGAGGCGCTTCCACGCGGGAGCGCCATGGAAGCGTGCGGAGACGACGCGCGGGAGCGGCTCCTCCGGGTGGGCGGAGCGGCGCTCACGGACGCGGAGCTCGTCACGGTGCTCCTCGGCACGGGGGGGCGCGGCGGCCTGCAACGCGCACAGGTGGAGCGGCTCCTGGCGGGCGGCGGAGGCCTGCGGGCCCTGCTGGAGCAGGACTCCCACGAGCTGTGTCAGCAGCCGGGACTCGGGCCCACGCGTGCGGCGCAGGTGCTCGCGGCGCTCGAGCTCGGAAGGCGGGTGCAACGGACGGCGGAGCGGCGGCCCCGCCTGCGGACGCCCGCGGAGATCGACGCGTACCTGCGGCCCCTGCTGTCGGCGCTGAGGCGCGAGGTGTTCCACGTCCTGTGCTTCAACGCGCGCAACGTGCTCGTGCGGGATGCGCGCGTGGCGGAGGGGACGGTGAACGCGTGCCCCGTGGACCCGCGCGAGGTCTTCGCCGTGGCGCTCGCGGCGCGCGCCACCGCGCTCGTGCTCGCCCACAACCACCCGTCCGGGGACCCGGAGCCCTCCGCGCTGGACGTGGCGCTCACCTCCCAGCTGGTGGAGGGGGGGCGCCTCCTTGGGATTCGCGTGCTGGACCACCTGGTCGTGGGGGACACGGGCTACGTCTCCCTCCTCGAGCGGGGGCTGATGCCGGTGGCGGACGGGGGAGGGCGGCGGACATGGAGCGATGGCTGCTGACGGCGGCGCTCCTCGCGGCGGGGCGTGTCGGTGCCGGGGAGGCGGGCGAACGGACGGCCTCCTCTCCCCTCCCCTGCACGGATGCCCGACGGGAGCTCGTGGACAGGCTCGAGGGGTCCGTGGCGGTGCTCGTGACCGCAGGCGGGCGGGTGGCGCACACGGTGCCGCGCCTGTCCCTTCCCCCCGGTGCACGCGAGGGCGACGTGCTGGTGGCGGGGGTGCTGCGTCCGGACTGCCGTCGCGTGCTGCTCGGAGAGGTGGCGCGGCAGCGCGCGCGGCGTCGAGGGCCTGCGAGCGACGTGAAGGGCGCGTTGACGGCGGGCGGAGAACGTCGATGATGCGCCCGGTGTCGGAGCCGCTTCCCTACGAGGACCTCGCGCAGGCCGGATTGACGCGCCACTTCGGCCTGAGCGGGTTCCGTCCGGGGCAAGCGGACGTCATCACCTCGGTGCTCGCGGGGCACAACACGGTGGTGGTCATGCCCACCGGCGCCGGGAAGAGCCTCTGCTACCAGCTGCCCGCGGTGCTGCTCCCGGGGTTGACCGTGGTGGTGTCCCCGCTCATCGCCCTGATGAAGGACCAGGTGGAGCAGCTGACGGCGCGCGGCATCCCCGCCGTCTCCATCAACTCCAGCCTGGGTGAGCTCGAGCGCGCCGAGCGGCTGCGCCGGGTCCGCAACCGCCAGGTGAAGCTCGTGTACGTGGCGCCCGAGCGCTTCCGGAGCCCGAGCTTCCTGGACGCGCTCGCCGAGGCGGGCGTGGACCTCCTCGCGGTGGACGAGGCGCACTGCATCTCCCAGTGGGGCCACGACTTCCGGCCGGATTACCTGCTCCTGGGACAGGTGCGAAAGCGCCTGCGTCCTCCCCGCACGGTGGCCCTCACCGCCACCGCGACGCCGGAGGTGCGCGAGGACATCGTCCGCTCGCTCCTCATGAAGGACCCCGTCGTCTTCGCCGCGGGGTTCGACCGGCCCAACCTCCACCTCGAGGTGCTGCAGGTGAGCGGGGACGAGGAGCGCCAGGGCGCAGTGACGGCGCTCGCGCGTCAGGGGGGCAGCGGCATCGCCTACTGCTCCACGCGGCGGGCGGCGGAGACGCTGCACGCCGCGCTCCAGGCCCGTGGCCTCCGGCCGGTCCTCTACCACGCGGGCATGGGCGACGACGCGCGCGGCCTCGCCCAGGACACCTTCATGTCCACCCCGGACGCCATCGCCGTGGCCACCAGCGCCTTCGGCATGGGCATCGACAAGCCGGACATCCGCTGGGTGGCGCACGCGCAGATTCCGCGCGCGGTGGAGGCCTACTACCAGGAGGTGGGCCGCGCCGGACGCGACGGGGAGGCGGCCCGGGCCGTGCTTCTCTTCAACCACGCGGATGTCTACACCCAGGAGCGCCTCATCCAGGGCAACCATCCGCCGGACTCGGTCCTCGCGGACGTGTGGACCGCGCTCACGCAGGTCGAGTCCTACGAGCGGGGGCTGCCGGCCCTCGGGGGACAGGTGGGTGCGAGCGAGTTCGAGGTGAGCGCCGCGCTGCGCATCCTCGAGCAGGCGGGGAAGGTGGAGCGCGGAGGGCGCGGTGAGGGTGCGTGGGTGCTCACCCTGACGGAGCAGGCCGAGCAGGCCCACCCCCGCTCGCCGGAGGCGCGCGCGCTGCTCGCCATCCTGCGGGCGGCCTACCCGACGGGACGCCCCACCACCACCGAGCTCGGGCTCGTGGCGCGACGCGCGGGGCTCGACGAGGAGCAGGCCCGCCACGCACTGAAGCTGCTCGAGCACGCCGGCACGTTGCAGGTGCGGCGCCCCTTCGTGGGCCGCGCCCTCCGCGCGCTCGTGCGGGTGCCGTTCGACGAGCTTGGGCTGCCCCTCGAGCGCATCCGCGAGCAGGAGCGGCGCGCGCTCCTCATGCTCAAGCGGATGACGGACTATGCCTACGCGCGCCGGTGCCGGCGCGGCTTCATCCTCCGGTACTTCGGGGAGTCGGAGGCCGCCGAGCGCTGCGGGGGCTGTGACGTGTGCACCGGGCCCGTGCTTCCACGTCCTTCCACGGGCACCTCGCGCGCCCCGGCCCCGTCGGACGCTGCACCCGGAGGGCACAGCGAGCTCGCCGCCGCGGAGCTGCGGCGGTGGCGGCGCGAGCTGGCGCGGGAGCTCGAGATCGCGCCCTTCATCCTCTTCAACGACGCGACACTGCTCGGCCTGGCGGCGGCGCTGCCCACCGACCGCGACAGCTTCCTCGCCGTGCGCGGCACCAGCGAGAGCCGCTGGGAGCGCTTCGGCCCGAAGGTGGTGGAGGTGTCGCTCCTGGCGCGCGCTGCCGGGCACCTGCCCTCGGCCCCCGCCGTGGCTCCGCGCGTGCGGCGCCGGAGCCGTGGTGCGTGATGGCGGGGCGGGGCGTCAGATGCCCCGGCGCCGGCGCAGGGCCAGGCCCAGTCCGGACATCACGAGCCCCACGAAGACCGCGGTGGCGAAGATGACGACCATGGCGGTGAGGGAGAAGACGGCACGCAGCACCCACTCCCGCACGTCCCCGGCGAGGTACGCCTCGCGAAGGGGCGTGAGCAGGCCCACCGCGTCGAGCGCCCGGGCCGGGAGCGCATCCATGGCGATGAGGAGACGCGTGGCCACCGGCCAGCCCACCCTGCGCCGCAGGAGCTCGAGCACCAGGCCCACCACGAGGTACAGCGCCGAGAGCAGGAAGGCGTTGGCCGCCATCGTGCGGATGAGGACACGACGGGGCGGGACCGCGACCATGGGCGTCACCGTGCCTCCATCCGCTTCCTGAGGGTGGGCAGCAGCTTGCGGACGCGCGCGTGCTCGTCCGCGGGCGCGTCCAGGCGGAGGAAGGCCTCGTACTCCTCGATGGCGCGGGCGAGGTGCTCCTCGGTACGCGCGAGCGCGTCCCCGAGCGCGAGCCTCAGCGGGGCGTTCGCGGGGTCGAGCGCTGCGGCCTGCGCGAGCGCCTGGTGGCCGCGCTCCTCGTCCTTCGTGCGCAGCGCCGCGAGCCCGAGCGCCCAGTGCGCCTGCGCCGACACGGGCATGAGGCTCACCGCCTTCTCGGCGCTGGCGCGCGCCTCCTTCACGGACCCGCGCGCGAGCTGGACGCGAGAGAGCGCTGCCCGCGCGAGCGCCTTCTCCCACACGAAGGGCGCATCCTCCGCCACCTCGATGAGCTCGCGCGCCGCCGCGGGGGAGGGCTTCTTCTCCAGCGCTTCGGAGGCATGGCGGCCCACGCGGCCGCACGCAGCACGGGGATTCTCGCGCAGCGCGGCCTCGAAGGCCTTGCGCGCATTGTCCGGAAGTCCCTGGCGCAGGAACGTCTGGCCAATCTCACAGAACGTCTCGGCGTCCCTGGGGTCCAGCTTGTTGGCGCGCTGCAAGGCACGGAAGGCGGCCTCCGGCTCGCCGAGGGCGGAGCGGATGACCGCCTCCAGCCTGTG
>JAKEEX010000235.1 GCA_022616315.1 Myxococcaceae bacterium | reverse complement strand
CGTAAGCCCCGGCGGCCCCTGCCGCAGATCGAAGTCGTCCGGCGCCCAGGCGCGGCGGGTGTCTCCACCCCGTCCGTGTTGCCTGAGCCCTCGAGCGCGACTCCGGCCCCCCTCGCCCCCCTCGCCCCCCGGCCGACCCCCGTGGCCACGGGCTCCGTCGCTCCGCGTCCGACCAGCGGACCGGTGCTGCCTCGTCCCACGCCCGTGCCCGTGCCCGTGGGAGCTGCGGTAGCGCCCCGCCCGATTGCACCTCGCGTGGCTGTTCCCGCTCCGCAATCGACGGACGTGTCCGCATCCCCGATGCGGCGTCCGGGCGTCGGCGGACCGAGGCCTTCGTACCGCTCCTCGACGCCTCGGCCTCCTCCCTCCCCGGAGGAGGTCAATGCGCTGGCTCGCCGCGAGCGCGTCCCCGCACGCATCGCGAAGGGTGAGCTCGAGGGCAAGATGAAGTGCCGCGTGTGGAAGAAGCTCCACCGCGAAGAGGCCGAGCGCTTCGATCAGGTCTACACGCTCCTCGGGAAGCACCCGGAGCTCAGCCTCGCGGATGGGTTCGGGATGGTCCAGGGCGGGATGACGCTCGAGGAGTTCCTCGCCCGCAAGGAGCGCACGCAGAAGAAAGTGGCCGTCAAGCAGGCGCGCGCGTCCGTGGACGCCGCCGCCATCGACGCGTTCATCGAGCAACTGCGTGCCTCGGAGTCCGAGGTGACGTGGGTGCTCGGCGAGCGCACGATGCTGGACGTGCTCGTCGGTGTCGCGCCCATCGCCTTCCAGCTCCAGCGCATCGGCCGCCTGGAGAAGCTGCAGGTCGTGGCGCTCGCGCGCCGGGCCACGTGGGAGGCGCTCGTGCCGGGGATGCCGCGCGACCCGCGGCTCGCGCAGAAGCCCGCCGCAGTGGCCCGCCAGCCGGAGAAGCGTCCCCACTCGGACCCGCGATCCTTCCTCGAGCACGTGGGGACTCCCGTGCGACTCTCGCTGCGCAATGGCATGCAGCTGGAGCTGCCCCTGATGCAGGTGGGGCGCTTCGACCTGCTCCTCGGCGAGCCGGGTGCGGAGGTGTTCGTGCCCCTGCACGCGCTGCTACGGTGGGAGCCGGCTTCCGCTTCGCCGTCCTCCGAGCCCCTGACCTGAAGGACTCCTCCCGATGATCCGCAAGCTCATGAAGTGCCTCGTCACCCTCACGATCGCTGGCGCCGCCGTGTCGGCGAGCGGCTGCGCCAAGGAGAGCGTGGCGGCGGCACCGGAGCCTGCGCCGGGTGGGGTTCGCAAGGTGGCGATCCAGGTCACGACGAAGGGCTACGAGCCGAGCCCCGTGACGCTTCGCAAGGGCGAGCCGGTGGAGCTCACGCTCACGCGGACCACGGACGAGACGTGCGCGACGGAGATCGTGCTCGAGGAGCACGGAATCAACGCGGCGCTTCCGCTGAACACGCCCGTCACCGTGAAGTTCACGCCCGTGAAGGCGGGTGAGCTCCGGTACGGATGCGCGATGGGGAAGATGATCTCGGGTGCGTTGACGGTGCAGTAGCCTCCCTCTCCCAGGGGGAGAGGGGATGGGGGTCAGGATTCGGATTTCCCGAGTCGGTTCTGGAAGCGCTTCGTGAGCGCTTCGAGCTGCTGGACGAGCTCGGCGTTCGCATCCTGTGCCCGGGCATGGCGCAGCGCTCGCGTCATCGCATCCAGGTCCTCCTGCTGGAGCGTGCGCAGGCTGTGCACCATCCGCGTGACGTCCGCGAAGAGGTCCTTCAGCTCGTCCGCCTCGCGCAGCTGGTGGGTGGAGGCGTGGAGTTCTCCGTCCCCCACCGCATGCACCAGCCGGCGGATGCGGTAGATGGGCCCCACGACCCTGTGCGTGATGACGATGGTCGCCAGCGCGATGACCACGATGAAGGACACGAGCGCACCGGCCAGCGCGAGCCACGTCAGCTTCTGACGCCGCACCAGATCGCTCCGCGCCGTCACCACCGCGAGGCGCTCCCGCTCGTAGCGCGCGTCGATGCTGCGCGACTCCTCCTCGAGCTGGCGCGCGAAGGCCGGATCCTCCATGCGCTGCAGGAGCTGGTTGGTCAGGATGGCGCGTGTCAGCTCGCGGCTCGCCTCCGCCGCCACCGACCGCGCCTCCACCGCCTCCTGCGTCTCGGTCAGCAGCGCCTGCGTGTTGCGGAAGAGGAAGGTCCCGAGGAGCAGCGCGATGCCGATCGTCACGCCCACCATGTAGGCCGTGAACTTCAGCTGGATGCGCGCATCCAGGAGGTAGTTGCGCAGCCGCCTCCTCGGAATGGACGGGGCGCCGGTGGCAGAGGGGCGGGTCGTCACGGGGGTGGCCATGGTGTCAGTTCCTCGAATCCTCGAAGATTTCCGCTGCCTCGGAGACGGCGCGCGGCGCGAGCGCACGCACGAGGTCCTGCGGCCTGCCTCCGGCCGCCTTGACCTCTACCTCTCCGAGGAGATTCTTTTCCGGGTAGCTCATGCAGAGGAGCCGCAGCCGCATGCTGCTTCCTCCGGCGTCCAGCAGCTCGGGCTGGAGCACGAAGCCGCGCAGCCTCTCCCGCTTCAGCACGGCACGCGCGGCGGACCGGCTCTCACCCGCCGGCGCCCAGCGCGTGCCCAGCATCTGGAGGTGGTGCTTCAGGCGCTGCTCGGTGAGCTCGCCCAGCTCCGGCTCGACCGAGGCCGACACCTTCACCGGATGCAGCAGCACGTAGAAGTGGGGCCTGCGGTCTCGCACCGCCTGCAGCTCGGCGAGCGCGTGGGCGACCGCGACCTTCACCTCGGCGCTCGGGTCCGTCCTCGCCGGAGCCAGACACCGGATGGCGTCCAGCTCGCCCAGCTGCTCGAGCCCACGCGCGGCGGCGCTCCGCACCACCTCGCTCTCGTCCTCGAGGCCCGTACAGAGCGGGTGCAGGGCATCCGCCCGCCCCGACTTTCCGAGCACCAGGGCCGCCTGGGCACGCACGCGCGCGTCCCTGCCCGTCTTCAGCTGCCGCGTGAGATAGGCGATCCGCGCGTCCGGTTCGGCACGCCCGGAGAGCGGAATCGCAAGGAGCAAGAGCAGCGGAAAGGTGAAGCGCATGGAGAGCACGGCCACTCTAGAGCCGCACGGGCGCCCGAAGCGAGGCCCCCTCACCAGGCGGGGAGACATGCGCCCGTCTCCGCATGTCGGTCAACTCCCGACACACGCAGTGCAGCATGGAACGAGCCAAGCGGGCAGGGCTGGCATATATCTGCCCACATGCCCTCCACGATGAGCGCCGCGGACATCCGCGAGGCTTTCCTCAAGTTCTTCGAGTCCCGTGAGCACCGCCGGGTCCCCTCGTCCAGCCTGGTCCCCGCGAACGACCCCACCCTGCTCTTCACCAACGCGGGCATGGTGCAGTTCAAGGACGTCTTCACGGGCCGGGAGCGGCGCGACTACCGCCGCGCGGTCTCCAGCCAGAAGTGCGTGCGCGCAGGCGGCAAGCACAACGACCTGGACAACGTGGGCTACACCGCGCGCCACCACACGTTCTTCGAGATGCTCGGGAACTTCTCCTTCGGCGACTACTTCAAGGCCGACGCCATCGCTTTCGCCTGGGAGTTCGTGACGAAGACGCTGACGCTTCCGAAGGAGCGGCTCGCCGTCACCGTCTTCAACGGCGAGGGCGGCATCCCCTGGGACGAGGAGGCCCACGCGCTGTGGGCGAAGCAGGGCGTGCCGCAGGAACGCATCTACAAGCTCGGCCTGAGGGACAACTTCTGGGCCATGGGTGACACCGGCCCCTGCGGCCCCTGCTCGGAGATCCACTTCTACCAGGGCGACGACATCCCCTGCGTGGAGGAGGCCGCAGGCCGCCCCTGCCAGGGCGTCGCGTGCGACTGCGACCGGTGGCTGGAGATCTGGAACCTCGTGTTCATGCAGTTCGAGCGCAAGGAGAAGGACTCTCCGCTCGAGCCACTGCCCAAGCCCTCCATCGACACCGGTGCGGGCCTCGAGCGGCTCACCTCAGTGGTCCAGGGCAAGCGCAGCAACTACGACACGGACCTCTTCCAGGCCATCATCGCGCGGGTGACCGAGCTGGCCGGCCGGCCCTACGAGGCCGCGACCGAGCAGGGCGCCAGCATGCGCGTGGTGGCGGACCACAGCCGCACGGCCGCCTTCCTCATCGCGGACGGTGTGCAGCCGTCCAACGAGGGCCGCGGCTACGTGCTCCGCCGCATCATGCGCCGCGCCATCCGCCACGGCGCCACCAAGCTCGGCCTCTCGGAGGTCTTCTTCTTCAAGACGGTGGACCGCGTCATCGAGGTGATGGGCGATGCCTACCCCGAGCTGCGCGAGAACCGCACCTTCGTCCTCGAGGCCTCGCGCCACGAGGAGGAGAGCTTCCGCCGCACGCTCGACAAGGGCCTGAAGATGATCGACGAGGAGATCGCCCGCCTGCAGAAGTCCGGCGGCAAGGTGCTCCCCGGCCAGGTGGTGTTCTTCCTCCACGGCACGCACGGCTTCCCGTGGGACCTGACGGAGATCATCGCCCGCGAGCGCGGCTTCGGCATCGACCGCGAGGGCTACGACCGGCTGATGGAGGAGGAGGCGGAGAAGAGCCGCTTCGGGGGCTCCGGGGAGAAGGCGGTGGGGGCGGTCTACCACCAGCTGCTCGGGGAGCTCGGCGAGACCACGTTCCTCGGCTACGAGGGCGAGGGGCACGAGGGTGAGGGCTCCGTGCGCGCCATCCTCAAGGGCGGCACGCGGGTGGAGATGGCGAAGCCGGGCGAGGAGGTGGAGCTCGTGCTCGACCGGACGCCCTTCTACGGCGAGTCCGGCGGCCAGGTGGGCGACACGGGCCACGTGGTGGCGCACGGCGGCAAGGCCGAGGCGCTGGTGCTGGATGCGCAGCGCCCCGTGTCCGGTCTCATCGTGCACAAGGCCAGGATGGTGAAGGGCGAGCTGCGCGTGGGCGACATGGTCCAGGCGAGCGTGGACGGCGAGCGCCGCAAGGCCATCCGCGCCAACCACTCCGCCACCCACCTGCTCCACCGCGCGCTCAAGGTGGTGCTCGGTGACCACGTGAAGCAGGCCGGCAGCGTGGTGGCCCCGGACACCCTGCGCTTCGACTTCTCGCACTTCGGCGCCATGACGCCGGAGCAGCTGGACCGCGTGGAGGACCTCGTCAACACGTGGATCCGCGACAACGCTGAGGCCCAGACGCGCGCCATGCCCATCGAGGAGGCGAAGCGGAGCGGCGCGGTGGCCATGTTCGGCGAGAAGTACGGGGACGTGGTGCGCGTGGTGACCGTGCACCCGCAGACCACGGAGCTGTGCGGTGGCACGCACGTGCGGCGCAGCGGTGACATCGGCCTGTTCAAGCTCGTGAGCGAGGCGGGTGTGGCGTCCGGCGTTCGGCGCATCAATGCGCTGACGGGTGCCGGGGCGCTCCAGTACGTGCGCGAGTCCGAGCGCGAGCTGCGCCGTGCGGCGTCCCTCCTGAAGGCCCAGCCGAAGGAGCTCTCCGCGCGCATCGAGGCGACGCAGAAGCGCATGAAGGAGCTGGAGCGCAAGGCGGAGCAGGCCGCAGTGCGGGCGACGACGGGAGCGGCGCAGGACCCTCTCGAGCTCGCCCGCGAGGTCAATGGCGTGAAGGTGCTCACCACCCGTGTGGACCCGGCGGACCCCGCCGTCTTCCGCACGCTCGCGGACCAGCTGCGTGACCGGATGCGCTCGGGCGTGGTGGCCATCGGCGGTGAGAAGGACGGCAAGGCGCTCATCCTCGTGGCGGCCACGCCGGACGTCGTCGCGCGCGGCATCCGGGCGGGTGACCTCGTCCGCGAGATGGCCGGCGTGGTGGGTGGCAAGGGCGGCGGGAAGCCGGACATGGCGCAGGCAGGTGGGAGCGAGCCTGCGAAGATCTCCGCGGCATTCGACAAGCTCATCGAGTTGGTGGAGAGCGCGAAGGCCTGATGCGCCTCCCCTTGCCCTTGCGATGAGCACGCCCGACACCAGGACCGTGCCGCTCCGGGTGCGGCTGCCCTTCGCCAGTGAGGCGGAGCTCGTCGAGCGCTTCGGCCCCAACGTCACGCGGGCCGGGGTGTTCATCCCCACGCGTGCGCCGAAGCCCGAGGGCACGGTGCTGCGGTTCGAGCTCGTCCTGGCGGATGGGACGCGGGTGCTGCGGGGCGAGGCGGTGGTGGCTCGCGCGGAGGTGGGTGGGGCGCGCAGCGGGATGACGTTGCGCTTCGTCCGGCTGGACGAGGCGAGCCGGGCGTGGGTGGAGAGGGTGGTGGTTGCGCGGGAGACGGAGGTTGCTCCTGCGGCGGTGGAGATTCCGGTCGGGGATCTGGAGGAGCGCAGTGAGGAACCACAGCCCCCTCACCCTGCCCCTCTCCCAGAGGGAGAGGGAAGTGGGTCGCGGATCCGAGGCGTGGAAACAGCTGCTCGGATGACCCGGCGGCCGGAGACGGAGCCGGTGCTCGGGGTGGATCTGGGCACGAGCTGGGCCCGGCTCGCGGTGTTCCGGAACGGTGAGGTGGAGCTCCTCACTCCTGCGGACGAGGAGCACCCGGGCATTCCCTCGATGGTGGCGCTGGGCGCCGGGGAGTCGGTGCTCGTCGGCGAAGCTGCGGCGGCGCTGCGCTCCAGGTTTCCGGAGCGCGTTGCCTCCGGTGTGAAGCGTCTCCTGGGGCGTCGTGTGCGGTCTGCCCGGATGCTGGAGCACGCGTTGCAATCGCTGACGCCTGTCCTCGCTGACTCGAGGGGCCATGCGGCACTCCGTCTGGAGGCGCGGGAGGTGGAGGCAGTCGAGCTCACCGCACACGTGCTGCGCGAGCTCGCCTCGCGGGCCTCGCTCCAGCTGGGGGAGCCCGTGCGCCGCGCCGTGCTCTGCGTGCCCGCGTACTTCACGGATGCCCAGCGCGGGGCGCTCCTCGAGGCGGGGCGGCGTGCGGGGCTCGAGGTGCTGCGCCTCCTCAGCGAGCCCACTGCAGCTGCGCTCGCCTACGGGCATGGGCGTGCGCTCGCCCGCAAGCGACTCCTCGTCTACGACCTCGGGGCTGGCACCTTCGACGTGTCCGCCATCGAGGTGACCGGCGATGACGTGGACGTCGTCAGCACCGGGGGCGACAACTTCCTGGGCGGAGTCGATTTCGACGCGCGCGTGGACTACGAGCTGCGTCGCAGGATGGCGGAGGCGGGGCTCGTGCCTCCCGAGCCGCTCACGCCCGGTGGACAGCGGCTGCGAGAAGCGGCGGAGCAGGCAAAGCGCGCGCTGAGCACCCTGGACGAGGTGGAGGTGGTGCTCCCGGGGGTTGGACGCGACGCCACCGGTGCCCACGCGGACTTCAGCACGCGTCTCGGCCGGACCCGACTCGAGGAGCTCACCGAGGATCTCGTGGAACGGACGCTCGAGGTCACTCAGGAGGTGCTTCGTGCCGCGGCCATCTCGCCGGAGGGCCTGGACGAGGTGCTCCTCCTCGGAGGGCAGAGCCGCTCGCCCCACGTGCGGCGCCGACTGGAGGAGGCACTCGGCCGCCCCGTGCGCGCGGACCGTGACGTCGAGGGCATGGTGGCACGGGGCGCCGCGCTCTTCGGGCACGCGCTGGTGCGCGCCTCGCAGGGGAAGGGGCCTGCGGTCCTCACGGAGGTGCTGTCCACGCCGCTGGGCATCGCCGAGCGCGGCGGCACGTTCCGGCGTGTGCTGGAGCGCAACACGCGAATGCCTGTGGAGAAGACGCTCGTGCTCGAGGCGCGCGCGGGCGAGCCGCTCGCCGTGGCGTTCTTCCAGGGCAACGCGCCGCTCGTGGACGACGACGAGTTCCTCGGAGCATTCACGCTGAAGTCGGAACGCGATGGGGAGGCGCTGGTGCACGTGTCGCTGAGCGCGGATGGGACCCTTGCGCTCGGCGTGACACCTCCAGATGGGAAGCGGACTCCGGTCGCACTCGACGTGACCGAGCCCGACGAGGAGGGCCGTGCCCGCTTGCTCGCGGCCGCTCCCGCGGGTGAGACGCAGCCCTCTCAGGACCGGGGGCTGATGGGTGGACTGCGGCGACTCTTCGGACGGCGCTGAACGCAGCTGAGTCCGGCGCGCTCAGTAGTAGTCCGCGCAGCTCATGTAGTACCCGCACCGCGTGCACAGGAGCTTGCACTTGCGCTCCTCGAGCGCGGCGCTGCAGTTCGGACACGTGCGCATGACGGCTTCGGGGCTCGGCGGTGCATCGGCCGATGGCGTGGGCGTGTCCTTCGGAAGCGGGGGCGCGGAGAGCATTGCGCGCGTGACGATAGCCGGGTCAAAGGGTGAACTGCGAGAGCAACGCCTCAGGCCTTCCGTCCCTCTCGAATGCCTCGAGCACGGACTCCGCCGGCGAGCGACCACTCCTGGCCACCTCGGCGAGCGGCTCCAGCAACGGTGCATCCGCCGCGTCCAGCCTCTGCAACCCTCGCCTCGCCACCTCCACCAGCTCCGCTGCCAGCCTGTGCATCTCCTGGCCTCGGAGCCTCCCCTTGAGCCCGCGCTTCTGTGCTTCTTCGTGGAACGCCAGGTGCTCCTCGAACGACAACCGCGGAAGGAGCGCCTCCGCCTCGGCCAGCGCGCCCGCGTCGTACAGCAGCCCCCGCATCAGCGCCACGAGGGCCCCGGTTCGCGCAGCGTCCACACAGTCCGCGGCGCGCACCTCCATCACCGTCTTGATGCGCACCTCCGGGAACAGCGTGGAGAGATGGTCCACCCAGTCCCCCAGGTGCGGCGGCTCCCCGTCGAACCCCTCCCGCATCAGCTGCCGGAACGTCAGGCGCGGACGCAGGTACTCCCCGTTCCTCCGCAGGAACAGCAGCGGCGCGTCGAGCGCCCAGTCCACGTAGGTCGCGTAGCTGAAGCTCCCATCCACCATGGACGGCAGGTAGCCGCAGCGCGTGGGGTCCACCTCCGCCCAGACACGGCTCCGGAACGACTGGTACCCCGTGGGCTTCCCGTCCGCGAGCGGGCTGTTGGCATAGAGCGCCACGAGCAGCGGCGAGACCCGCGCGGTGAGCGTCACCTTGCGCGCACAGTCCGCCTCGTCGCTCCAGTCGAGCGAGACCTGCCCCGTGGCGGTCATCAGCATCATGTTGAGCGCCAGACGTCCGCGCTCCGGAAGCGCCTTCCGCATCGTCGCGTAGCGCGTCTTGGGCATCCACGGCATCGCATCTCGCGAATCGAAGGGCCGGTACCCGAGCGCCACGAGCTGGAGCCCCAGCTCTCCGGCCACCGCGCTCACCTCCGCCACGTGCGCGAGGTTCTCCGCGTGCGCCTCCCGCGCGGTGGCGAACGGGGTGCCCGAGAGTTCCAGCTGGCCGCCCGGCTCGAGCGAGATGGTGGCCGCGCCCCTCTGCAGGGCAATGACCGGTCGGTCCGGGGCCTCCCGGAACGCGGTGTACCCGCGCACCTCGAGCCGCTCGAGAAGCGCCCGAACGCCACGGGGCCCCTCGTACGGCACCGCCACCGGGTCCTTCACGGGGTAGAGGAACTTCTCGTGCTCGAGCCCCACCTTGTGCGTGTGCACGGGCCGTTCCGCCGTGCGGAAGTACGCGAGGCACTGCTCGAGCGAGGTGAGGGGCTGTGTGTCCGGCCGCGAGGTGTCGAGCGACATTTGAGGGGGCCTCTATAACGGACCCGCCCGCCCACCTGCACAGCTTTACTTGCGTGCAAGCGAAGCCCTCTGCCAGCGTCACGAAGGAATGGCAGAGAGCTCCCCCGTCCCCCAGGTAGGTCCCCACGCGCGCGCTCACGATTTCTTCGTGGGCCTCTCCCTGCCGGTGCGTGCCTGGCGCCTCATCACCACCACACCGACACTGCGCCGCCTCTCCACGCTGATGGCGGTGGTCACCTTCGTGACGCTCGTGGGCCTGGCGGTCCTGCTCGGCCTGTACACGGACGACCTCGTGTCGCTCGTCTTCCAGCGCCCGGAGAGCTGGTGGGCGGTGCCCTTCTGGTGGCTCGCCGTGCTGCTCTCCTTCGCCCTCCTCTTCGTGGTGGGCGCCGTCATCCTTCCGCCTCTCCTGCTGGTGCCGCTCCAGGATCCGCTGTCCGAGGCCACGGAGGCGGCGTGTGGGAACTTCTCCTCCCCGCCGTTCTCACTCCGGGGGCTCGCGCGCGGCACCGTCTCCGGCTTGACGCAGACACTCGCGCGCATCGCCTTCCTCCTCTTCGGGCTCGCCCTCCTCCTTCCGCTGCACCTGGTTCCGGGAGCGGGGAGCATCGCGTACACGCTGCTCGCCGGCGCGTGGACGATGGTCTGGCTGGCCGCCGAGCACCTCGGCTCGCCCATGGCCCGACACCTGTATCCCGTGCGCGACCTGACCGCCCTCCTCCGCGAGCGCGCCGCGCTGTGCCTGGGCTTCGGAGCGTCCGTCTACCTGGTGCTGATCATTCCGGTGCTCAACGCCTTCTTCCTCCCCCTGGCCGTCGTCGGAGGCACGCTCCTCTTCCGGGCCCTGAGGCAGGCGGGCAGCCTCGGTCCACCTCCTGGCACTTTGCACCCTGAAGCCCGCTCCCGAGGCAGCCAGGAATGAACGTGTCGCGCCGGTCATTAGCGCAACTGCGTGCACCACCATTGAAGCCCCCACCTCCCGTGATTAGGCTCGTCAGCCAGCAGCGCTTGCGTTGAGCGCTCGCTTCCCTGGAACCCCTCATGCCGCGATTCCTTCGCCGTCTGTCCGTCGTCGCAGTGCTCGTCGGTGCCTGGGCACTCGTCGGCAATGACCGCGCTCCGGTCCCCCTCACGATGAGCGAGGCCGTGGCGGGCCCCGGCAGCTGGCGCGGCAGCGTGGAGGGCGGCGCGGAGCAGGCGCCGCACGACCTGTCCTCCTTGAGGGTGCTCACCAAGGTCATCCTCTACGTCAAGGACAACTACGTCGACCCCAAGCGCGTGAAGCCGAAGGAGATGATGGTCTCCGCGCTCGAGTACGTGGAGAAGAGCGCGCCGGAGGTGCTGGTGGAGGGCACCGCGGAGACGGGCCGGCTCAAGGTCAACGTCAACGGCAAGGTGCGCGAGTTCGACATCAGCCACGTGGACTCGCTGTGGAAGATGTCCTTCATGCTCAAGGACGTCTTCGACCACGTGGGCAAGCACCTGCGCGAGAGCGAGGACACGCGCGACATCGAGTACGCCGCCATCAACGGCATGCTCTCCACGCTGGACCCGCACTCCGTGCTGCTGCGCCCCGAGCTGTACCGGGAGATGAAGCTGTCCACGAAGGGCGAGTTCGGGGGCCTGGGCTTCGTCATCCAGATGAAGGAGGGCAACCTCACCGTGGTGCGCGTGCTCCCGAAGACCCCCGCGAGCCGCGCCGGCATCAAGAAGGACGACCAGATCACCCGCATCGGGGAGGAGTCCACGGTCAACATGGACCTCAACGAGGCCGTGTCCAAGCTGCGCGGCGCGGTGGACAGCAAGGTGACCATCACCGTGCTGCGCCCCGGCACCGAGGGCAGGACCATGAGCCTCGCGCGGGCGATGATCTCCATCGAGTCCGTGCAGTCCAAGCTGCTCGCGCAGAACGTGGGCTACGTGCGGCTCAAGAACTTCCAGGGGAACACCACGCGTGACCTGCAGTCCTCCCTGCGCGAGCTGCGCCAGCAGGCCGCGGCCGGTGGCGGGCTCAAGGGCCTGGTGCTGGACCTGCGCGGCAACCCGGGAGGCCTCTTGGACCAGGCCATCCAGGTGTCGGACCTCTTCCTGGACGAGGGCACCATCGTGTCCACGGTGGGCTTCTCGAACACCATGCGCGAGGAGAAGCCGGCGAAGAGGGACGCGGCGGACAAGGAGCTCCCGGTGGCGGTGCTCGTGAACGCCGGCAGCGCGAGCGCGTCGGAGATCGTCGCGGGCGCGCTCAAGAACCTGGACCGCGCGGTCATCATCGGCCGTCAGACGTTCGGCAAGGGCAGCGTGCAGGTGCTCTACGACTTCCCGGACGACTCGGCGCTCAAGCTCACCATCGCCAAGTACCTCACCCCCGGTGACAAGAGCATCCAGGAGGTGGGCATCACGCCGGACATCGAGCTGACCCCTACCCGCGTCACGCGCGAGCGGGTCAACGTGTACGCGCCGCGCAAGTCGCTCGGCGAGGCGGACCTGGACCAGCACTTCGGCAACCCGGACAGCGACAAGGTGGCCACCAAGCGCGAGGAGGTCCTCGGCCGCGAGAAGGCGCTCGTCGAGCTGCGCTACCTCAAGGAGGACGAGAGGAGCCGCGACGTGGTGGCCCAGACGCCCGAGGACAAGAAGTCCAAGGCCGGCCCCAACCCGGTCCTGGACGCGGACGTGTCCGGCACCCACGAGGACCTGGACGACCAGCTGGACGCCGAGAGCCAGGATGAGATCAAGGAGGACTTCGACATCGTCTTCGCGCGGGACTACCTCTTGAAGGCGCCGTTCACCACGCGCGGGAAGATGCTGGATGCGGGCCGCACCTTCGTGGACCAGAAGCAGCGCGAGCAGACCGAGCGCATCAACACCGCCATCGCGGCGCTGGGCATGGACTGGAGCCCGGGGCCCACGCCCACCCAGCCCCAGCTCGAGGCCACGCTGGAGCCGGGCCCTGCCCGGAAGGTGGTGGCCGGCGAGGTGCTCGACCTCAAGGTGACGGTGAAGAACCGGGGCAGCGAGCCGCTCAAGCGCGTCCGTGCGTGGTCCGAGAGCGAGAACCCCTTCCTCGACCGGCGCGAGTTCCTCTTCGGGACGCTGAAGCCCGGCGAGCAGAAGAGCTGGAGCGTCCCCATCAAGCTGCCCCGGGACTTCCCCAGCCGCCGTGACGACCTGACCGTGACGCTGTTCGACGACCGCGGCGCGCTGCCTTCGAGCGTGGTGAGCGAGCTGTCCTTCGTGGAGCTGCCGCGGCCCGCGTTCGCCTACAGCTGGCAGGTGCTGGACCGCTGCGGCACCTGCAACGGCGACGGCGTCACCCAGCGCGGCGAGCACGTGGAGGTGCTCCTCGACGTCACGAACACGGGCCAGGGCCCTGCGCTGGACACCTTCGCGCAGATCAAGAACGGCGGCGACCCGGCCATCTTCATCGAGAAGGGCCGCTTCAAGCTCGGCGAGCTCCAGCCGGGCGAGACGAAGACCGCGCGCTTCGCGCTCGAGGTGAAGAAGGCCTTCCAGGGGGACCGCTACCCGCTGAAGCTGGCCATCATCGACGAGCCGCTCGAGGAGTTCCTCAGCGAGAAGCTGGACCTGCCCGTGAACGACGCGCCCGTCGCCTCGAGCGAGCGCAAGGGCCTGGTGCGGGTGGCGGAGCAGGCGCCCCTCTTCGGCGCCCCCAGCGCCGCTGCCAAGCCGCTCGCGAAGCTGCCCAGGGGTGCGCTGCTCGAGCAGCAGGCCGCGACGGGTGACTTCGTCCGGGTGGCGCTCGACGAGGACCGGTTCGCCTTCCTCCGCCGCGAGGACGTGCAGGAGGTGAAGAAGGGCAAGGCCTCCGCTCCGAGGGACGTGTCCTACGCCGCGCAGCACGCGCCCCCCCGCATCACGCTGGACAACCTCCCCGCGGACGGCGCGGTGGTGGCGGATGGGGAGCGCTTCACCCTCTCGG
>JAKEEX010000234.1 GCA_022616315.1 Myxococcaceae bacterium | reverse complement strand
CCCCGGCGTGTCCCCGCGACGGAGGCGGGCTTCCTCCTGTCACCGGCGGATACGGACGCGTCGCTCGGGGACGCACTCGAGCCCGGTGTCCGCGCCCTCAATCCGGACGCCCTCGACGACGCACCCGGCAGGGTCCGCGGCGAGCTGGGCGAGGTGCCCGCTCGCTTCTCCGGCGAGGGCCCACGCGTTGCGCTCGGCCGCCTGTGCGAGGGGGGCGGGGTGGCCTTCGCCGCCGCGGGCGCATGCGGGGCGTGCTTCGGGAACGCCCTGCGCCACCTGGAGCCGGGTCTCGATGGGCCCGGGTCCGTCGTGGGGGCGAGCGTGGCCGCCCTCATGGCACAGCGGCTCGTCCTCGGACTCACCCGGGGCGTTGGCCTCCTCGTGCTGGAACCGGAAGGGGGCCTCGTCCCCCGGGAAGTGCCGAAGTGCGGCACCTGCCAATGACGCCCCTTCCCCCGGCCCCCCCGCCGCTGCCCGAGCCCCAGCGTCTCTCCGCCCCCGGGGATGAAGCGCCCCTCTCGCCCCGGGAGAGGGAGGGGCCGAGCGTCCCCGCTCTGCCCGAAGACCTCACCCTCGTCCTGCGTCACCTGGAGGCCGCTTACCCCGAGGAGGGCTGCGGCGTCCTCCTCCTGGGAGCCCGCGGCTGGTGCGTCCGTCCCCTCGGGAACGCCTACGACCGCTTCCGCGCACACGCACCCGGTGAGTTTCCCCGCACCGCGCAGACGGCCTTCCTCGTGGACCCCCGCGAATGGCTGCAGGTGTGCACGGACGCCGACGCCGCGGGCGAGGCGGTGGTGTGCCTCTTCCACAGCCACCCGGACGGCTCCCCGACGCTCTCCGAGGAGGACCGCGCCATGGCGGCCCCGGACGGGGAGCCCCTCCTTCCCGGCGTGTCCTACCTGGTGGTGGCCGTCCACGGCCGGCGCGCGGCCTCCGCGAAGCTGTACTGGTGGGTCGGAGGGACTTTTGCTGAACGTCCCGTGACGCTCCGCCCTTGACGCCGGATCGGAATCCGGGGTGCGTGCACGCCTCCCTGTTCTGCAGAGGGGCTGCGCCGCATACCCTTTCGGGCGCGTTGTCAAGCGCCTCCAATTTCGGGTATACAGCGCCCGGTTGCTTACATCGGGCGCCCTGCAGTCCGGGGCGAATTCCACACTTTCCAGAAAGACGAGCGACGCATGGCTCACTCGCAAGGCTTCACCCTCTGGCTGACGGGCATGTCCGGCACCGGCAAGACGACGCTCGCCAACTACATCGCGGCCCGCCTGCGGCAGGTGGCTCGTCCGGTGGAGGTGCTCGACGAGCGGGACGTTGCGGAGAGCCTCTGGTCGGGCCTGGGGGACACCAAGGACGAGCGGAACACGGTGGTCCGGCGCCTGGGCTTCGTCGCCCAGCTCCTGTCGCGCAACGGCGTGGCGGCCCTGGTTTCCAGCGTCAGCCCCTACAAGTCCACCCGCGAGGAGAACCGGCGCGCCATCGGCAAGTACCTGGAGGTGTTCGTGGATTGCCCGACGGAGAAGCTGATCGCGCGGGACACCACGGGCCTGTACAAGCGGGCGCTGGGGGGTGAGCTTCCCAACTTCATCGGCATCACCGAGCCGTACGAGCCGCCGAACTCCCCCGAGGTGACCGTCAAGTCCGACAGCGAGTCCGTGGAGGACGCGGCGACGCGCATCTTCCAGTCGCTGCTGGACCTCGGGTACGTCACGTCCGAGGAGCTGAAGACCATCACCGGCAAGAGAATGAAGGCGAACCCCGCCGGTGCCGCCAAGGCGCGCCGCGCGGCCAAGCCCGCCAAGGACGCCACCGGCGCCAAGTCCCGCCCGGCCGCCCGCGCCGCGCGCGAGGTGAAGCCGGCAACGAAGAAGGCGGCCGCCAAGCGCAAGAGCCGCTGACGCGCCGCCGTCAGTTCGATACGGTCGCTGCATGCTGACCCCCGAGCAGCAGCAGCAGCTGTGCGACGCATCGCGCCCGAAGCTGGACGCGATGCGTGCGGCCCTCGCCGCCCACGGGTCCGCGCTGGTGGCGTTCAGCGCCGGCGTGGACTCCACGTTCGTCCTCAAGGTGGCGCTGGAGGTGCTGGGCGAGCGGGCCGTGGCACTGACCTCCGTCTCCGCCTCCGTCGCCCCGGAAGAGGCAGACGAGGCACGGTCCCTCGCCGCGCGTCTCGGGGCCCGCCACGTCGTGGTCAGCACCTCGGAGCTGGACAACCCGTCCTACGCCGCGAACCCCACGAATCGCTGCTACCACTGCAAGACCGAGCTCTACGGTCTCTGTGAAGCCCAGCGCGCGCAGCTCGGGCTCGCAGTGGTGCTGGACGGCTTCAACGCGGACGACTTCAAGGACCACCGCCCGGGCCACCAGGCAGCGCGGGAGCACCGCGTGCGCTCGCCGCTCGCAGATGCGGGGCTGACGAAGGCGGAGATCCGCGCGTGGAGCCGGGCGCTGGGGCTGCCCACCTGGGACAAGCCCCAGATGGCGTGCCTGGCGTCGCGCATCCCCTATGGCACCTCCGTCACGCGGGATCGGCTCCTCCAGGTGGCGGCCGGAGAGTCCGCGCTCCGTCGCTTGGGGCTGCGGAGCTTCCGGCTGCGCTACCACCACGAGGTGGCGCGTCTCGAGGTCGCAGAGGAGGAGCTGGACCGCTTCGCCTCGGCGGAGTTCCGGAGCCGCGTCAATGCCTCCCTGCTCGCGCAGGGCTTCGCGTTCGTGGCCCTGGACCTCGAGCCCTTCCGCTCCGGGCGCATGAACGAGGCCGCGGGTCTGAAGCCGCGCGGGCCCGTGGCGCTGCCCGTGGTGCAATGAGGCCCCGAAGGAGGGGCCGGGCCCTCCTCGCCGTCGGAGCGTGGGTCGGCGTGGCAGGGGCCGCCCGCGCGCAGGACGCCTCGTCGCTCCCCGCACTCACCGTGTTTGCCGGAGCAGGGCCGGACGCGGTGGCCGCGGCGGGTCCGGTGGGGCAGGGTGAGCTCGGCGCGCGCGTCCTCCTGGACGTGGGGGCCGTCGTCCCCCTGGGCGCCGGAGGGACGGGGCTCGTGGGCGCCGGGCGGGCCCGGTGGGGAGGCATCGCGGGTCCGGAGGTGGGCGCCTGGGTGGGCCTGCGCACCCACTTCGGCCAGGACGCCCTCCGCACCTTCGCCGACTTCGCACTGGCGACCCGCCTCACCCCGGGCTTCACGCTGGGACCGCGGGTGGGCTTCGGCGCCCAGCTGGAGCTCACGCCCGCCCTCACACTCTTCGGCGCGGCCGGCGTCGAGCTGGCCCTCCTCGGGGGCCTTCGCGCCGACCTCGAGCTCAGCTTCGGCGCCGCCGTCCTGTTCGACCTCGTTCAGGGCTGAAAAGTTGCCGGCCCCGCGGGACGTGCGATGGTGTGGGCACGTGTAGGAGAAACACACCCATGGACGCCACGCCTCGACTGACCTCCCTCGTCTTCCGGCTGAACCGGGACCGCCTGGACGCCCTCAGGTCCCTGTCGCGCACCACCCGTATCCGCCAGAGCGAGTACCTGCGCGAGGCCATCGGAGATCTCCTCGCCAAGTACGAGGAGCGGCTGCTCTCGGCCTGAGCCGCGCGTGCTCAGCGCACCGCCTCGGGGCTGCAGAAGGGTGGGGTGCTGGGCAGCCCCGGCGCCAGCGCCCGCTCCGAGGCCCCGAACGCGTCGCACGCGGGCGGGTAGCGGACCTCCCACAGGATGAGCCCGTGGCCCGGGGCCCGGAGGCCCTTCGGCTCCACGCCCGTCACGAGCGCCTCCGCCACCTCCGCCGCACCGAGCGCGCCGGTCGCCACGGCCACGGAGCACCCCACGAGGTAGCGCGCCATGTAGCGGGCGAACGCGTCGCCCAGGAGCCTCACCTCGAGCACGCCTCCGGCGAGCCGGTGGAGCTCGGCGCGGCGCAGCGTCCGGGGCTTGCGCGGGCTGGATTTCTCGTGGAAGGCGATGAAGTCGTGCGTGCCGCAGAACCGCGCGAGCGTCTCCTCCAGGCGTCCCAGGTCGAGCGGACTGCCCCCGAGGCCAGGGTCCTCCCTCAGAGCCCAGCAGAGCCCGCGCCATTCCTCCGGCACCGCGCCCGGGCACAGCCGGTAGCGGTACTCCTTCTCCACGGCCGTCCACTGTGCATGGAAGCCCCGGGGCGGGACGTGTGCGCTCACGACGCCCAGCTCCGCGGGAAGGTGAGGGCGGAGCCGGCCCGGGAGGGACTCCACCTCCTCGTGTGCAGGGAGGCGCAGGCTGACCACCTGCATCCGTGCATGGACGCCCCGGTCCGTCCGGCCCGAAGGGACGGGGCGGACCTCGTGTCCCAGCGCCGCGAGCCCTGCCTCCAGGGCCCCCTGCACCGTCGGACCCTCGGTCTGGACCTGAAAGCCACGGAAGGCGTCCCCCCGGTACCAGAGCCAGAGCGCCACCGCCGTCCGCCTCTCGGCGCGCTGCCTCCTTACATGTGGGAGGTCTGCGGAATTGCGACCGGGGCCGGGCCCGCTACAATCCGGTGCGTTCATGGCGCTGAGTTACCAGCAAAACGAGACTTTCTGGGTGTACCGTCTGGGCGACCTCGTGCTCGGGCCGGTGGCCTCCGCCGCGGTGGAGGAGATGCTCTTCGCGGGCACCCTCACGGGTCAATCCGTGGTTGCGCCCGCGGGGAGCGGGGCCTTCCGGCCGCTCTCCCAGGTAGAGCGCTTCCGCCTCACGGTGGCGAAGGCCGAGGCCAAGCTGCGCGTCGAGGCCACGGCGCGCGCCGAGCGGGAGGCCCAGCGGCGGCGCCGGATGCTGCAGCTGGCCGCGGTCGCGGGCGTGGCGCTCATCGCCGCGGGTGTCGCTGCCTTCACCGCACGCTACCTGGCCGTCCACGCGTCCCTGGGGACGGACAGCGACGGTGCGGAGATCTCCATGGAGGCGCCCGTCATCCGGCTCGCCTCCGCGGAGGAGGGCCTGGGCGAGGAGCTGCTGGAGTACGGACAGGGCACGGACCGCGCGCGGACCACCGGCACACGTCCTGGAGCCCCGGGGCCCCGGGTCGCCCGCCGGACCACGGGCTCGCAGCCACCGGGTGGCCGGCTCGCGGCGTCCGGGGAGGACGGGCTCGAGACCGGGGCCTTCGACCAGGGCGCCATCCAGGCGGTGGTGGCGTCCCGCCAGACGTCGCTCTACCCCTGCCTGAAGGCGGCCGCACAGGCGCACCCGGACGTGGGAGGGCGCGTCCCCATCGAGTTCGTCATCGGCTCGGACGGACGTGTCTCGCGGGTGTGGGTGGACCGCAACGAGCTGAAGCAGGGCGAGCTCGAGGGATGCCTCCTCAAGGAGCTCCAGAAGTGGCCGTTCCCCGCGCAAGCCGGAGAGCAGCCCGCGGTGAGCCTCGTCTTCAACCTCGGCCGGCGCAGCTAGAGCGCCCGCGCGTTTTTTCGCGTGTCCGGAGGAGCGCGGATATACCGGCACGGGCCATGACCCGCGCCGACGCCCAGATGCGCACGCTCGTCGAGTCGCTGCCGCAGGGCAGCCTCCGCCACACCATCCTGACCTCCGCCAGACGCTTCAAGGCCACCTGGGTGGAGCTCGGCAAGCTGCTCGTCCAGGTGCGCGACGAGGCCCGGTACGAGGAGTGGGGCTACCCCTCCTTCGAGGCCTACTGCCTCAAGGAGCTCCACATCCGGAAGCCCACCGCGCTCAAGCTCACGCGCAGCTTCTCGTTCCTGGACCGCCACGAGCCCGAGGAGGTGCGGCGCCAGGACGTCGGGGAGCGCGCGCCAGCCTTCGAGGTGGTGGAGGTGCTCGCGGATGCCGAGGAGCGTGGACAGCTGACAGCGGAGGAATACCAGGAGCTCCGCGAGAGCATCTGGAACCCGGAGAAGCCTACGGTCTCGCTGCGCCGGGAATTCAACGAGCGCTTTCCCCGTCCGTCACCCCCACCGCCCGCCGGGGAGGTGCGGATGCGCAGATTCGCGCAGGCGGCGCGGCGGCTGGCGGGCGAGCTGTCGGCCTCGGGAGCCGTGCCCCCCGCGGTGTCCGAGCGGGCGGCCGCTCTGGCGGAGGACCTCGAGGAGCTCGCGGCCGCCGCGGCGACACGGGCCTGAAGAGCGCACTGCCGGGCCTCCGGGCGCGCGCCCTCCTTGCCCCGTCAAGGCCGGGCGCGTCGTGCCCCTCCGGGCTCACCCTCCCGTGTCGACGCGCGGGTGGGCGGTTAAGGACGTGTGTCTTGTGGGACGAACCCAGGGCCGGCGGGCTACCGGCGCTGCTGGGTGCCCCCTATATACCCCTATATTCCATGGGGCTCGGGGGTTGGGGTCTACTGAGGTGGCGTAAGAAGGAAGAGACGCAGGGGACGAACGCGGAGGCAGCGCCGTGAAGAAGGAGCAGCACGTCAATCTCTCCTGCTCGTTCTGCGGCAAGTCGCAGCGCGAGGTGCGCAAGCTCATTGCAGGCCCCACGGTCTACATCTGCGACGAGTGCATCAAGCTCTGCAACGACATCATCGCGGAGGAGAACGACCGCGAGGAGGGCAAGCCACAGGTCTCCCTGCCCACGCCGGCGGAGATCAAGGCGTTCCTGGACGATTACGTCATCGGCCAGGAGGTGGCGAAGAAGGTCCTCGCCGTGGCCGTCTACAACCACTACAAGCGCATCTACCAGCGCAAGCCGGCCGCGCGCCCACGGCCCGGAACCAAGGCCTCCGGCGCCGAGGACGTGGAGCTGCAGAAGAGCAACATCCTGCTCATCGGGCCCACGGGCTCGGGCAAGACGCTGCTCGCCCAGTCCCTGGCGCGCTTCCTCAACGTCCCCTTCACCATCGCGGACGCCACGAGCCTCACCGAGGCCGGCTACGTGGGCGAGGACGTGGAGAACATCATCCAGAACCTGCTCCACAACGCGGACTACGACGTGGAGAAGGCCGCGCGCGGCATCGTCTACATCGACGAGATCGACAAGATTGCGCGCAAGGGGGACACCCCCTCGGTCACCCGCGACGTGGGCGGGGAGGGCGTCCAGCAGGCGCTCCTGAAGATCATCGAGGGGACGCGGGCCAACGTCACCCCGCGCGGCGGCAAGAAGTACAACCAGCAGGAGTACGTCCAGGTCGACACCTCGCACATCCTCTTCATCTGCGGCGGCGCGTTCCACGGCATCGACGGGATCATCAAGCGCCGGGTGGGGGAGAAGGGCCTCGGCTTCGGGGCGCGCATCACCCACCGCGAGGAGCGCTCGGTGGGCGAGATGCTCAAGCTCGTGGAGCCCGAGGACCTGATGAAGTTCGGGATGATCCCCGAGTTCGTGGGGCGCCTGCCCATGGTGGCGACGCTCAACGACCTGAAGGAGGACGACCTCATCGTCATCCTCACCCAGCCCAAGAACGCGCTTATCAAGCAGTACCAGAAGCTCTTCGAGATGGAGAAGGTGAAGCTCTCCTTCACCAAGGAGGCGCTGCGCGCCATCGCCCGAGAGGCCATGCGCCGCAACTCCGGGGCGCGCGGCCTGCGCGCCATCCTGGAGGACGCCATGCTCGACATCATGTACGACGTGCCCTACCGGGAGGGCATCAAGGAGTGCAAGATCACCGAGCAGGTGGTGACCCGGCACGAGGCCCCGCAGCTCGTCTTCGAGAAGGAGAAGAAGACGGCCTGAAGTGGAGGGGCCCTCCCTAGTTCTGGGACGTCACCCTCACCGTGGTGGTCATCTCGCGCCCCGTGGCCGGGTCGCGCGCGCGCATGGTGAGGATGCCCTCGATGTTGACGTCGAAGGTGATCTCCACCTGGACGGCGCCCGCGCGGTCCGCGCGGATGCCGGAGAAGGTGAACTCGCCGAGCATGTCATTGTTCGCCACGAGCTCGTGGTCGCCCTGGAAGATGCGCATGGCGAGCTCGGTCTGGTGGTCGAAGCTCGTGGTGGCCAGGAGCTGCTTCGCGTTGGGGATGGCCGCGTTTCGCGAGAACACGGAGTGGAACGCGCCCCCCGCCTTCTCCAGCCCGATGGCCATGGGGATGACGTCCAGGAGCTGGACGCGCAGGTTCGTGTCGTCCTCGAGCGAGTGCGCGTAGAGCGCCGCCCCCACCGCCACCGCCTCGTCCGGGTGGACGCCCTTGCTCGGGGGCTTGCCGAAGAAGCGCGTCAGCCGGTCCTGCACCACGGGCATGCGGGTCTGCCCGCCCACGAGCAGCACCTCGTCGATGTCCTTGGTGGACAGCCCGGAGTCCACCAGCACCCGCGCGACGATCTGCAGCGAGCGGTCCACCAGCTGGCTCGTGAGCTGCTCGAGCAGCTTGCGCGTGAACTTCATCTCGATGTTCAGCGGCTGCCCCTGTGCCGTCATCGTGATGAAGGGGATGTTGAACGCCACCTCCTCGCGCGAGGACAGGTCGATCTTGGTGCGCTCGGCCAGGTCCTTGATGCGCTGCATGGCCACCGGGTCCGCCGCCAGGTCGATGCCGGTCTTGCCCGCGAAGTCCTTCAGGACGTGGTGGATGAGCACGTCGTCGAAGTCGATGCCGCCCAGGAAGATGTCGCCGCCGGTGGCCTTCACCTCGAAGACGCGGTCGCGGATCTCGATGATGGACACGTCGAACGTGCCGCCCCCGAGGTCGTAGATGACCACCGTCTTGTTCATGCCCTTGCCCACGCCGTACGCGAGCGAGGCCGCGGTGGGCTCGTTGATGATGCGCACCACCTCGAGGTCGATGAGGCTGCCCGCCTCCTTCACCACCTGGCGCTGCCGGTCGTTGAAGTAAGCCGGCACCGTCACCACCGCCCGCCGGATGGGCTGCTTCAGGTGGGCCGAGGCGACGTCGCGGACCTTCCCGAGGACCTTCGCGCTGAACTCCTGCAGCGTGAACTCGCGCTTGCCGGCGTCCACGACCACGTCGTTCCGCGCGCCGGGCCGGATGCTGTAGGCCGCCACCTTGCGCATCTGCTGGACGACGTCGCTCTGGAAGGGGCGCCCCACCAGGCGCTTGGCGCCGTAGATGGTGTTCCGCGGGTTGAGCTGCCACTGGCGCTTGGCCTCGTAGCCGATGAGCTCGTTCCCCTTGTCGTCGATGGCGAAGATGGACGGGATCGTGTACTCGCCGCCCTTGTAGGGGATGAGCTTGACGTCGCCGTCGCCCTCCACCACGGCGGCGCACGAGTTGGTGGTCCCGAGGTCGATTCCGATGATGGGTTCCTTCATGGCGCGGACGAAGAAGACCCTATCGGGAGCCGGAACGCGAGTTCCCTGCCTGACGGGACATGAGGACCTGTCCCGGGGGCGCGTCCCCCGGGCCACGTGGCCGCCCGGGGGGCGGGCGAACAGGCGCCGTTGATGTGTGGACATCCGGACCCGGCGCACAATCCCCATGCGCGGTCGGGCCGCCAGCGACAGGCATCCTCTCGGAGGGGAAACCCCTGAAGCGAGGAGGCGTCCGGTGGAAGCCAAGGACTACCTGCAGTCCGTCGGCACGGAGGTGTCGAACGACTTCGTGAAGCACCGGAGCATCCTGTCGCTCGAGGAGTACCTCAACCTCTTCATGCAGGACCCGCGGCGACAGGCGCGCAATGCCGCGCAGTACCTGCTGGACGTGATGGAGCACTTCGGCACCGAGCAGGTGCCCTTCCCCACGGGGAACATCCGGCGCTTCAAGCTCTTCGACGCCCCCTTCGGCAGTCCCGCGGAGCGCGTCGCGGGACAGGAGGAGGTCCAGAACGCCATCTACCGCGGCATCGGCAACTTCGTGCGCACGGGCCGGGTCAACAAGCTCATCCTGCTGCACGGCCCCAACGGCTCGGCCAAGTCCTCCCTGGTGCACGCGCTCCAGGGCGCCATGGAGGCCTACTCGCACCTGCCGCAAGGAGCGCTCTACAAGGTGACGTGGGTGTTCCCCTCCGAGAAGCTCATCAAGGGCTCCATCGGCTTCGGGGAGCGGATGGGGGCGGAGGGGGAGCTGGCCACGTTCGCGCACCTGGAGCCGGAGGCCATCGACGTCCTGCTGGCGTGTGAGCTGCGGGATCCGCCCATCTTCCTCGTGCCCAAGGAGCAGCGGCGCGCGCTCCTCCGCGATGCCCTCAAGGAGCGCGGCTACGGGGACGGCAGCGCCGGCGAGTTCATCCTCTCCGAGTCCCTGTTGACCGGCGAGCTGTGCCACAAGTGCCGGCGCATCTACACGGCGCTCCTGGGCGCGTACCGTGGGGACTACCTGAAGGTGCTGCGCCACGTGCGGGTGGAGCGCTTCTACCTGTCCCGCCGCTACCAGGTGGGCGCGGTCACCGTGGAGCCGCAGATGAGCGTGGACGCCGCCTACCACCAGGTGACGGCGGACCGGACCCAGGCCAACCTGCCCGCGGCGCTCCAGAGCGTGGTGCTCTTCGAGCCGCACGGCGCCCTGGTGAACGCGAGCCGCGGGCTCATCGAGTACTCGGACCTGCTCAAGCGTCCCCTCGAGGCGTTCAAGTACCTCCTGGGGTTCAGCGAGACCGGCGAGGTGCCGCTGGACCACCTCGTGCTGCAGCTGGACGAGGTCCTCATCGCGAGCTCCAACGAGAAGCACCTCAACGCCTTCAAGGAGCTGCCGGACTTCACGTCCTTCAAGGGCCGCATCGAGCTGGTGCGGGTGCCCTACCTGCGGCGGTGGAGGGTGGAGCGGGAGATCTACGACGCGCAGATCACCTCCACCTCCGTGGGCAAGCACGTGGCGCCGCACGCCACGGAGCTCGCCGCGCGGTGGGCGGTGCTCACCCGGCTCAAGAAGCCCATCCCGGATCGCTACACGCCCGAGGTCAAGGAGGTGGTGGACCACCTCGGGCCCGCGGAGAAGCTGCACCTCTACCAGGACGGGACCGCGCCGGAGCGCCTCACCACCACGCAGGCCAAGGAGCTGCGCCGCGCGCGGACGGACCTCTACGACGAGTCCGACGCGTATCCGAACTACGAGGGCCGGAGCGGCGCCTCCGCGCGGGAGATCAAGACGGCGCTCTTCAACGCCGCCCAGAGTCCGGACTTCCGCTGCCTCAACGCGCAGGCGGTGCTGGAGGAGCTGGAGGCGCTCTGCCGGGACAAGAGCGTCTACGAGTTCCTCCAGCAGGAGGTGGTGGACGGCTTCCACGACCACGAGGAGTTCGTGCGTCGCGTGGAGGCCGAGTACCTGGACGCGGTGGACGCCGAGGTGCGCGAGTCCATGGGGCTGGTGAGCGAGGCGCAGTACCGGGAGCTCATCGAGCGCTACGTCCAGACCGTGAGCCACTGGGTGAAGGGCGAGAAGATGCGCAACCGCGTCACGGGCGAGCTCGTGAAGCCGGACGAGGGACGCATGGCGGAGCTCGAGTCCATCGTGATGCCGCGCGGCGAGGACCCCGAGGACTTCCGGCGGAGCACCATCGCGCAGATCGGCGCGCACAAGCTGGACCACCCGGACGCGCAGATGGACTACGCGCACATCTTCCCGGAGCTCTTCCGGCGCCTGCGCGATCACTTCTTCGAGGAGCGCAAGCGGGTCATCCGCCGCAACCAGGAGAACATCCTCAAGTCCCTCTCCGACGAGCGGAAGGGCCTCTCCACCCGCGAGCAGGCGCAGGTGGAGAGCACCCTGAAGACCATGCACGACCGGTACGGCTACTGCGAGCACTGCGCCAAGGACTCCATCACCTTCCTCATGCGCAAGCGGTACGCCTGAGCGCCCGGCGGGGGGGCGTGCCGGAGGAATTGACAGGGCAGGTCCGCTCGGCGAAGAGCCTGGAACCATGGCCGAGCGCAGCTCCTGGGATCAGTACTTCATGGACATCGCCAAGCAGGTCGCCACCCGCGCCACCTGCGACCGCAAGCACGTGGGGGCGCTCCTGGTGCGTGACCGCACCATCCTCTCCACCGGCTACAACGGCTCCATCCGCGGGCTGCCCCACTGCGACGACGTGGGCCACATGATGGAGAACGACCACTGCGTGGCCACAGTGCACGCCGAGGCCAACGCCATCATCCAGGCCGCCAAGAACGGCGTTCGCATCGACGGCGCCACCATCTACACGACCGCGAGCCCCTGCTGGCCGTGCTTCAAGCTCATCGCCAACAGCGGGTGCGTGCGCATCGTCTTCGGCGAGTTCTACAGGGATCCGCGCATCTTCGAGTTCGCCGGGAAGCTCGGCATCGAGCTGGTGGCCCACCCCAAGGCCCCCGGGCCCGACCGGGCCGCCTGAGGCACCCGACAGTCGGCGCCTTCAGAGCACACCCCAGCGTTGCTAAGTGCTCGGATTGCCTCGGGAATGTCGGCTCCGCGGCAAGAATTACGGTCCCCGCATTGACGCTCCCGGGGGGCGCACGCACTCTGGCCACGGACCGGCGCCGGCAGCACGCGGCGCCACCTCGCGTGCAAGGAGACCCCCTCTGGTGAGCGCCCCCGCGGTGCAGAACGACGAGCTCCTTCCGGGCGGGAGCCAGGTGCTGGTGGAGGCGGTGCGCTACCGGGTGTGCTCGACGTTGGTGGACAGCCTTCTCCACGACGCGCGCAACCCTCTGAACGCGCTCGCCATCCAGCTCGAGGTGCTGTCCGAGCGGCTGAAGGTCGAAACCGGACAGCTCCCGGCCCCCCAGGACAAGAGCCTCCGCGCGATGCGCGAGCAGGTGGCGCGGCTGGACGCCATCCTTCGTCAGTTCGGTGACTTCATGGCGTCGCGCAGGGGCGACGCAGGGCCCGTGGCGCTCTCCGGGGAGCTTCTGCGTGCGGTGGAGCTGCTCGGTCACGAGAGCCGCCGCAAGCGGCTGAAGGTGCGCCTCGCGGTGGAGCCCGAGCTGACGGTGGGGCCCACGGATGCCAGCACCGTGCGCTTCCTCGTGTTGCAATCCGTGCTGCGGGCGTTGTGGCGCGCCGAGCCCGGCACCGAGGTCTCGGTGGCGCTCCGCCGTGCCGGCCAGGAGGTTCTGCTCGAGGTGGAGGACGGCGCGGGCGCGGTGCCGGAGCCGGCGCCCGAGGTGCTGGTGGCGTTGGAGCGCGAGGCGAGCAAGGTGGGGGCCCGGGCGCACGCGCGCGGAGGCCTCTTCCAGGTCGCGTTCAGCGCCCTTTGAGGGTGGCCGGTCCCACGTTCGGGGGGCTGGCCCGAGGTGCGCGCGTCGCGCGAGGAGTCACGGCCGTGGGGAGTGCACGAATCCTGGCGGTGGATGATGAGCGCGCCTCCTGCGAGGCCCTGTCGGAGATGCTCGCGTCCTGGGGGCACAAGGTGGTGGTGGCCTTCGACGGCACGGACGCGCTGAAGAAGGCCGCCGAGTTCCACCCGGACATCGTCGTCTCGGACGTGGCCATGCCGGAGACGGACGGCCTGTGGCTCCTGCACGCGCTCAAGGAGGAGCAGCCGGACTGTCCCGTCATCCTCCTCACCGGGCAGGGCACGGTGGAGGCGGCGGTGACCGCGGTGCGCCAGGGCGCCTACGACTACATCGAGAAGCCCGTCGACGTCGCAAAGCTCAAGGTCTGCCTCACCAACGCCCTCGAGCGGAAAGAGACGCTGCGCGAGGTGCAGACGCTCCGGCGGCGGCTCAAGCAGCTGGGCAGCTCGGACTTCCTCGGACAGTCCGGCGTCATGCGGCGCGTGTTCGACCTCATCGAGAAGGTGGCCCCTGCCCGGGCGAGCGTGGCCATCACCGGTGAGAGCGGCACCGGGAAGGAAATGGTGGCGCGGGCCATCCACAACCTGTCACCGCGGCGCGACAAGCCGTTCATCGCCATCAACTGCGCCTCCATCCCGGCCACGCTCATCGAGAGCGAGATCTTCGGCCACGAGCGCGGGGCGTTCACGGGCGCGGACCAGCGCCGGCCGGGGGTGTTCGAGCTCGCGCATTGCGGGACGCTCTTCCTCGACGAGCTGGGGGAGATCCCCATCGAGCTGCAGGCCAAGCTCCTGCGCGTGCTCGAGGAGGGACGGCTGCGGCGGCTGGGCGGGAAGGTGGAGCTCGAGGTGGACGTGCGGGTGCTCTGCGCCACGAACCGTGACCTCAAGGCGGAGATCAAGGCCGGGGGCTTCCGTGAGGACCTCTTCTTCCGGCTCAACGTCTTCCAGATTGCGCTGCCGCCGCTCCGCGACCGCCGGGACGACGTCCCCATCCTCGTGCAGCACTTCCTGGAGAAGTTCAACGGAGAGTCCGCCAAGCGGGTGAGCGGCGTGCACCCCGAGGCCATGGAGCTCCTGCGCAACTACGACTGGCCCGGCAACATCCGCGAGCTGCGCAACGCCGTGGAGCGCGCGGTCATCCTCTGCGACGGCGAGCTCATCCTCCGGGACCACCTCCCACCCGACATGGCCGTGCGCGGCCCGGACCGCCAGACGTTCCGGGTTCCCTTCGGTCTCACCCTGGACGTGGTGGAGCGGGAGTACATCCTGGGCTCCCTCCAGCGGCAGGGTGGGAACAAGGCGCGCACCGCGGAGTCGCTCGGCGTGAGCGAGAAGACGCTCTACAACAAGCTCAACCGCTACGCCGCGGAGGCACGCGCCCAGGCCGCCAGCGGGGCAGGCGAGGGAGCAGGCACCGGGCCCTTCGCAGAGGCCCTGGGCCGCAACCTGACGCTGCGCTGATCCAGGGGCCGGGTTGAGCTCCGGTCGGGTCCACCCAGGCCCCCGGGGGCCCTGCAACCCATGGTTTCCCGGGTGACGCATTGCGTCGCATCCGTGCCTCTACCCCTTGAGTTTGCTTGACTGGTACACCCCCGGAGAGGGACTCTTGGCGGACATTTCTCTGCGCTGTGGGGGCCGCGCCACGGGCACTCGGAGAGGAGTGCAACGCGACCCGCATGGCGCTCTCAGGCCTGGCGGGCCGGTCGGGCCAGGACGTTGCTGGCCGGAGCCGGGAAGGGCCTACACACACATGAGCGACGCTCCAGTTCTGCATCTCTTCGGCGGCAAGGGTGGCGCAGGCAAGACCACACTTGCTGCGGCGTACGCGCTGGCTCTCTCCGAGAGCGCGCCCAAGGAGAAGGTGCTGCTGCTGTCCTCCAGCGAGGCGGGCTCGCTCTCGGACGTCCTGGAGAAGAAGCTGACCGGCACGCCGACACGGCTGCTCCCCGGAAAGGGCGACGGCGGGCTGTTCGCAGCCGAGGCCGACGCCGTGGCCGCGTTCGGTCCCTTCGCGGAGGCGGTGGGGCCGGCGCTGGAGAAGGCCGTTGCCAAGGGGCAGCACCTCGGTGAGGCAGACCTCCGCACGGTGCTCGCTCCGGGCCTCAAGGGCCTGGAGGAGCTCGCGGGGCTCCTCAACGTGCTCGCGCTCCTCGAGGGCGGCGACTTCCAGCGGGTGGTGCTGGACACGGCGTCCGGCAGCCACCTCATGCGGCTCCTGGAGCTGCCCACCCGGCTGCGGCGCCTCCTCGCGCTGGCGCGATCCGGCAAGGCCAAGAAGGAGGCCGTGGAGGCGCTGGAGGCGCTCGGAACCCGGTTGGACCGCCTCGTCGCGCTGCTGAAGGATCCTGCGCGCACCGCCTTCCACTTCGTGACGCTGGGTGAGCCGGTGGCGGAGACGCAGACCAAGGCGCTCTTCGCGCACCTGCGTGAGCGCGGCGTGCACGTCGCGGAGATCCTGGTCAACCAGGTGGAGGCGCCCGAGGGCTGCCCCGCGTGTCAGGGGCGCCGCGGACTGCAGGCGCCGCACGTGCGCAAGTACCAGGCGCTCGACAAGACCGTGCCGGTGCACCTGCTGGGACGGCGCGAGGAGGCACCGCGAGGGCTCGAGGGGCTCCAGCGCTTCGCGCAGGAGTGGGCCACCCACAAGGAGACGAAGTCGCTCGAGTTCGCCGCGGCAGAGGGCCCCCCGGCGCTCGTGCGCGCACCGTCCATGCCGCCCATCGCGGCGCCGCCGCTGCCACCCACGCGCCTCATCTTCTTCGTGGGGCAGGGCGGTGTGGGCAAGAGCTCCTGCGCGGCCGCCGCGGCGGTCACGCTGACGGAGAAGGAGGGGCCGGTGCTCCTCATCTCCATCGACCCGCTGCACTCGCTGTCGGACGTGCTCCTGAGCCGCCTGACGGACACCGAGACGCAGGTGAAGGGCACCAAGGGCCTCTACGCCCGCGAGCTGGACCACGGGAAGTGGTTCACGGAGCTGCGCAAGCGCCTCAAGGAGAAGGCCGAGAAGGCGTTCGACCAGGCGAAGGGCGCGGAGGTGCCGGCGGACCGCGAGGTGTTGCGGAACCTGCTCGAGTCGGCGCCCGCAGGCATGGACGAGCTGGCCGGACTGTCGGTGCTCACGGACGCCCTGGTGCAGGAGCGCTTCAAGCGCATCGTCGTGGACATGGCGCCGATGGCCGACGGCGCGGTGCGCGTCGTGGAGGCCGCGACGGTGGGCCAGGACTGGCTCGCAGCGCTGCACGGTGTGCTCGCCAAGCACCGCGCGAAGGGCCTGGGCGAGCTCGCCGACGAGGTGGCGGCAATGCTCAAGCACGTGAAGCGCTTCGCGGCCGCGCTCGGGACCCCCAGCGAGGCCCGCTTCGTGGTGGTGACGCGCGGTGAGGAGCTGACCGCGGCACGGACCGAGCGGCTGGTGGACGCGCTGCGTGCGCGCAACCTCCCGGTGGAGCGCGTGCTGGTGAACCGCGTGCTGCCGAAGAACGACTGCCCGAAGTGTGAGGGCCGGCGCAAGAACGAGCTCAACGTGGCGAAGGCCATCGAGAAGAAGCTCGGTCTGCCGGTGACGGTGGCGCCCGGACTGGGACGCCACCCCGCCGGCCTCCGGGAGCTCAAGGCCTTCCGAACCGCCTGGTACGCGCTCTCCGCGCCCGTCGCGAAGAGCAAGGCTGCCTAGCCGCCGGCAAGCCGCAGCGCCTCCGCGGCCTGCACGAGCCCGGACCCGTACTCCGCGTCCCTGCCCGCGGGTCCCAGGTCCTTCGCGGACTGCTCCAGCAGCGCGCGCACCTGCGACGCGCTCAGCGCCGGATGGGCGCTCCACACCAGGGCCGCCACGCCGGACACGTGCGGGGTGGCCATGGACGTGCCGCTCAGGGTCGCGTAGTCCGTCCCGAGCACCTCCACGGTGGCCTGCCCGCCCTGACGCAGGGCCCCCGCCTTCAACGCCTCGGCGGTACGGCGGGAGACGCTGACGGTCGGAATCCAGCTTCCCTCGCCGAGGTCGAAGGCGCCGAGTCCGTCCTCGGAGTTGCCCACGATGACGGCGGTGGCGCCCTGCGCGCGCACGTTCCTCACCTTGTCCGCGAAGAGGATGTCCCCGCCGCGGTCCACGTAGGCCACGAAGCCGCCGCACGTGGCGCCCGCGCCGCAGCTGGCCTTGTCCCCCCCGAGCCCGCAGTCCACGACCTGGCCGGTCACGGCGCCCACGCCGCTCCCGCTCAGCGGCCGCGAGGTGGCGGCCTGCCCGCCCACCTCCACGCGGGCCTCGCGGCCCGAGCCGACGATGGACGCGGACAGGACGTTCATTCCCGGTGCGACGAGGCTCAGGCCCTCACCCGTCTGCGAGAAGCTGCCGAGCCCGCCACGGCTGTCCACCGCGCCCACCGCGACCACGCCCGGGTAGGCAGCAGGGTAGGCCAGCGGCTTGTCGTTGCCCCCGTTCCCCGCGGCCGCGACGACGAGCATCCCGCCGCGCACCGCCTCGTCGATGGCGGCGCGCTCGGTGGCGCTCTCCGAGTCCGCGCCGAGCGACATGGACGCGATGTGCGCGCCGTGCTCCCGGCACCACCGCAGCGCCGCGATGGTGTCGCTCGTCATGCCCTCACCCTGCAGGTCCAGGACGCGCACCGCGTAGAGCTCCACGCCCGGGGCCACACCCACCACGCCTCCTTCGGGCGTTCGCGCATCGCGCGCGCCCGCCTCACCCAGCTGCGCCGCGATGGTGGCCGCCACGTGCGTTCCATGGCCTCCACCCCACACGCCGTCCGTCTGGTCCGACGGATCGCCGTCGTCGTCCACGAAGTCCCAGCCGCCGCGGTAGGCCGTGCGCAGCTCCGGGTGGCGGGGGTCGATGCCGCTGTCGATGACGCACACACGGATGGTGCTGCCCGTGGGAGCGCCCGTGTCGAGCACGCCATCGCCGTTGGCGTCCCAGACGGCAGGCGCCTGGACCTGCTTCAGGCCCGGGGTGTACTCGGCGACGGAGCCGACGGGGACGGGGGCCAGGGCGCGCACCTTGCGGTCCACCTCGAGCGCCTCCACCGCCGGATCCCCGGCGAGTGCCGCGAGCTGACGGAAGGATCCGGACACGGCCACGCTGGCGTGCGCCGGCAGCTCACGCCTCACCTGGAGGCCCAGCCGCTCGAGCTGCCCGGACGGGAGCGCTGCGCCGCGACGGAGCCGCACCAGCATCCGGGCGCCCTCCGCCTCCTGCTTCGCTCCCTTCCCAGGCCCCGCGTCCCCTGCTGCCTCCCGCAGGGCCCGGGAGAGTGCCTCCGGGTGGGTGGAGACCGCGGCCTGCGCCTCGCACGGCCCGGGTGCCTCGTCCCGCGGGCCGGTGGGTGTCCCGGCCCCGCCGGAGGGCCCAGGCACCGTGGCGTCCGGCATGGGCAGCAGGATCAGCCCCTCGCCACAACCGCCCATCACTGCAGCGGCCGCCAGCAGCGCCGCCAGTCGCATCTTCACGTTGACGCCTCCTCGGGAGCGGCCCATGCGTCGGCCGGGGCGGTTCAACGCGCCACAGGCGACCGCGCATCCAGAGGGCGGGAGGCCGCTGTGGGCGCCTGCCAGCCCGGCTGCTGCACCGGGGGCCAGGGCAACGTTCCGGCGCGGTCCGTCCCCGCGCGGTGCCCGGAGTGTGGCGCACCGCGCCAGAGGCGCGCATTGAAAGGGACGGAAGCGGATGCTACAGCCGCGCCGCACATGGCCACCAGCCCCCAGTACGCACTCGATTTCGAGCGCCCGCTCCTCGAGCTGGAGCGGAAGATCGACGAGCTCAAGGCGCTCGCCGCCAGTGGTTCCCTCGACGTCGCGGCGGACATCGCCAAGCTCGAGAAGAAGGCGAGGAAGCTCCAGCAGGAGATCTTCAGCGACCTCTCGCGCTGGCAGGTGACGCAGCTGTCGCGCCACATGGCGCGGCCCTACTTCCTCGACTACGTCGGCTTCCTCTTCACCGACTTCTTCGAGCTCTGCGGAGACCGCTCCTTCGGCGAGGACCCCTCCATCGTAGGCGGCTTCGCGCGCTTCGACGGCCAGCCCGTGCTCGTCATGGGCCACCAGAAGGGGCGCAACACCAAGGAGAACATGCTGCGCAACTTCGGCATGCCGCGGCCCGAGGGCTACCGGAAGGCGCGCCGCCTGATGGAGATGGCCGAGCACTTCGGGCGTCCCATCCTCACCTTCGTGGACACCCCGGGTGCATACCCCGGCATCGGCGCGGAGGAGCGCGGCCAGGCCGAGGCCATCGCCGTCAACCTCGAGGTGATGTCCCGCCTGCGCGTGCCCATCATCTCCACCGTGGTGGGGGAGGGTGGCTCGGGCGGAGCGCTCGCCATCGGCGTGGGCAACCGGGTGCTGATGATGGAGAACAGCATCTACTCGGTCATCTCTCCAGAGGGCTGCGCGTCCATCCTCTACCGCGACGCCTCGAAGGCGGGCCGCGCGGCGGACGCGCTCAAGCTGACCGCGCGCGACCTCCTGGAGATGAAGATCGTGGACGACATCGTCCAGGAGCCCTCCGGCGGCGCCCACCGGGATCCGCCCCGCGCCGCCGAGTCGCTGGGGCGTGCCCTGCGCAAGCACCTGGCCGAGCTCCAGACCCTCTCCGGCGACGAGCTCGTCGCGGACCGCTACGATCGCTTCCGCGCCCTCGGCGTCTTCACCGAGGCCTGACCCTCTCGCACCCCTCGAGCACGATGCGCCCTCTCGTCGGACCCCACATCGAGACTCTCAAGGCCTACGTCCCCGGCAAGCCCATCGAGGAGACCGAGCGGGAGTACGGCCTCGAGGGCGTCATCAAGCTCGCGTCCAACGAGAACCCGCTGGGGCCCTCTCCGCGCGCCGTGGAGGCCATGCAGCAGGCCATGCTCCGCACGCAGCTCTACCCGGACGGCGCGAGCTTCCACCTGCTCAACGCGCTGGCGGCCCACCTGGACGTGCGCCGCGAGGAGCTCGTGGCGGGCAGCGGCTCCAACGAGCTCATCGAGCTGCTCATCCGCACGTTCATGGAGCCGGAGGACGAGGCGCTCGTCGCGCGGGGAAGCTTCCCCGCGTACCGCATCTCCATCCAGTCCCACGGCAGGCGCTTCGTGGAGGTGCCCATGCGGGACGGGTTCTCCTACGATCTGCCCGCGATGGCGGACGCGCTCACGCCTCGCACCCGCATCGTCTTCCTGGCCAACCCGGACAACCCCACCGGCACGGCGTTCGGACGGGAGGCCTTCGAGGCGTTCCTGACCCGCGTGCCCGCGGACGTGCTCGTGGTCCACGACGAGGCCTACGCGGAGTTCGTTGACTGGGAGGACTACCCGACGGGCCTGCAGTACTTCCGTCGGCACCCCAACGTCGTGACGCTCAGGACGTTCAGCAAGATCCACGGGCTCGCGGGCATCCGGCTTGGCTACGGCGTGATGGATGCGCGGCGGGTGGACTACCTCAACCGCGTGCGGATGCCGTTCAACCTCACCTCGCTCGCGCAGGCGGCGGGTGTCGCGGCGCTTCAGGACACGGAGCACGTCCGCCGCACCCGCGCGCTGAATGCAGAGGGGCTCGCGCTCCTCCAGGCAGAGCTCCCGAAGCTCGGCGCCCGGGTGCCGCGCAGCCACGCGAACTTCGTCCTGGCGGACTTCGGCAGGCCCTGCGCCCCGCTCTACGAGGGGCTCCTGCGGCGGGGAGTCATCGTGCGCCCCATGGCCGGCAACGGCTTCCCCACCTGCCTGCGCATCTCCGTTGGAACGTCCGAAGAGAATGCGCGGTGCATCGCGGCCCTCCGCGAGGTCCT
>JAKEEX010000233.1 GCA_022616315.1 Myxococcaceae bacterium | reverse complement strand
TGAGCACCTGGTTGTCCTGGCTACCGCCACCCAGGAAGCTCCCGCGCCGCTTGAGGGTGCCAATGACGGTGAAGGGCCGGCCCTTGATCCGGACCTCCTGCCCCAGCGGGTCCATGTCCGGGAAGAGCCGGTCCACCACGTCCCCGCCCAGCACCGCCACCCGCCGCGCGTCCAGGGCCTCCGCCTCGCTGAAGAAGCGGCCGGTCTGCACGGAGATGGCGTTCGTCTGGATCATCTCCGACGTGCCGGCCCACACGCTCACGTTGGGCTGCGTCTCGCGCTCGGCGGTGCTCACCTTCTGCCCGCCCTGCGAGTCCTCGCCCGCCGCGGTGAACACGTGGGGCAGCTGCGCGATGGCCGCGCGGTCGTCCAGGGTGAGGTGGGGGCGCTTCGAGAGCTTGTCCCAGTCGAAGCGGCCGAAGCCGCGAGGCATCTTCTGCACCTGGAAGCAGTTGGCCCCCAGGTCCGCGAGGTCCGTGTGCACCTTGATGCGCAGGCCCTCGATGACCGCCATCATGGACACCACGGTGGCCGCGCCGATGACGATGCCCAGGAGCGTCAGCGCGCTGCGCAGCGGGTGCGAGACGAAGGTGCCCAGGGCGAGGCGGAAGTTGTCGAGGAGGGCGTGCATGGGGTGTGTGTCACTCGTAGCGGAGGGCCTCGACGGGGTCGAGCCGGGCTGCGCGGGCTGCGGGCCAGATGCCGAAGAGCAGCCCCACCGCCGCGGAGAAGGCCACGCCGAAGACGATGGTGAGCGGCTGGACGCTCGCAGCGAGCGGGGTCACCTGCGAGGCCACCCACGCCAGCGACAGGCCCACGAAGGTGCCCAGCGCACCGCCCACGGCGGACACGGAGGCAGCCTCCATCAGAAACTGCCACACGATGGTGCGCTTCCGGGCCCCGAGCGCGCGCCGCACGCCGATCTCCCGCGTCCTCTCGCGCACCGACACGAGCATGATGTTCATGATGCCGATGCCGCCCACCAGGAGCGTGATGAAGCCCACGCCCACCGCGGCCCCGTAGAGCGCGCGGGTGAGCTCGTTGTACGTGTTGGCCAGCTGCTCGGGCCGGTTGATGCTGAAGTCGTCCGGCGCCCCCGGAGCCGTGCCGCGGGCGCGGCGCAGGATGGAGACGAGCTCGTCCTCCGCCTGGAGCACCGTGTCCGGTGACGTCGCGGCCACGAAGAGGCGCATCGGCCACCGCTTCCCGAAGGTGCCCATGAAGGTGCGGAAGGGGACGAAGACCGACAGGTCCTGGCTCTCGCCGAGAATCTCGCCCTTGCGCTCGAGCGTCCCCACCACCCTGAAGGGGTGCTCGTTGACGATGACCGTCTGGCCGAGGGGGCTCGAGTGGGGGAAGAGGCCCTCCACCATGTCCGCGCCCAGCACCACGACGTCGCTCCGGGCCTCGTCGTCCGCCTCGGTGAGGAAGCGTCCGCTCGCGACGGCGTAGCCCGTCACGCGGGGATACTCCGGGCCCGTGCCGCCCACGAAGCCGCCGGTGAGCGTCCTGTCCCCGAAGCGGACCTCCGCCCGGTAGACGGCGAACGGCGTGACCGCGTCCACGTACTTCGCCTGCGCGCGGATGGCGTCCGCGAGGTCCGGGGTGATGTCCTTGCGGTTGCGGTAGGACCACCAGTCCCCGCGGATGACCCAGGGGAACTTCGCGACCTGCATGGACGTCGTGCCGATGCGGGACATCTGCTCGGCGAAGGAGGCGTTCAGCCCCTGGACGATGCCGAGGATGGCCAGGAGCGTGCTCACGCCCACGCCGATGCCCACCGTGGTGAGCACGGTCCGCATCCGGTTGGAGCGCAGGGACGCGAGCGCGATGCGCCCGCCCTCGAAGACGTCGATTCGGATGCTCACGGAAGGCCCTCGGTGCTGGCGGCGTGCGGCCAGGGTACGCCCCTGCCGTGGGCTCATTGCACCTCAGCCGCTCCGTCCGTCTGGACACTCCCGCGAGGTCCCTGTTGCGGCTCCCCTCTCCCTCTGGGAGAGGGCGGAGGGTGAGGGGGCTGAGCCCGAAGCCGCGTGTCCGAGCTTCACGCGTGCATCGACTGCCCCTGCTCACCCTGTTCGATGTTCTCCAGGTAGTTCTCGTCGCCCCTGGCGCCCGCCGCGAAGCCACGGCCGGCCACCTCGTCGAGCTCCTCGAGGTCCCGGTCATCCAGGAGGAGGTCCGCCGCCTTCGCGTTCTCCTCCATGTTGTGGGCGTGGCGGCTTCCGGGAATGGGGATGACCTCCTCACCCTGGTAGAGGAGCCAGGCGAGCGCGAGCTGTGCAGGCGTGACGCCCTCGCGCGTGGCGATGTGCTCGAGCATCTCCACGAGGCGCACGTTGCGCTCGAGGTTCTCGCCCTGGAAGCGGGGCTGGTTGCGGCGCCAGTCCCCGGGCAGCAGGTCCTCGGTGTGCTTGATGTGGCCGGTCAGGAGCCCGCGCCCGAGCGGGCTGTACGCGACGAAGCCCACCCCCATCGCGCGGCAGGCGGGGAGGATGTCGGCCTCCGGATCGCGGGTGAAGAGCGAGTACTCCGACTCCACGGCGGTGATGGGGTGGACGGACATCGCCCGGCGCAGCGTGGCCGAGGACACCTCGGACAGA
>JAKEEX010000232.1 GCA_022616315.1 Myxococcaceae bacterium | reverse complement strand
CCCGGGGGCGGCAGGGATGCCGCCGGGGCGGCGACGGCCGTGGCCGCCATCAACAGGAGGGGAAGGAGGCGTGAGGGCATACGGGGTGCTCCACGTACAGAGCGGAGCTGGCGGTCATGCCGACCTGCTCCACGCTGGGTGAGCGCGTGGATGGTGGAACGAGGAACCTCTGCAATAGGCGGTGATTCGCAGCTGAGCTCAGTGCCCGTCGTGCCGAGCACGTCAGGCAAGGCCGGGGGGCAGCTCGCGGCGGGACCTTCCCGTCGCGATGGCGCCCATCGCCCGCCCCCCCCGCCGTCAGCGGCGTATCTGACCGAACTGCCGCTCAACCGCCTTGTAGTCTCGCGAAATCTCCTGCGCGATCTCCGCCGCCGGTCCCGGATAGACGTCCTCGACGCCATGCCGCAGCGCTCTCATCACGCTCTCCGCAACGAGAGTCGACGACACCTTGGGCGCGTCGATCCCCTTCGTCATGTCGGTGTCGACGAAACCCGGCATCACGCCCACGACGAGCACACCCTTGTCCGAGAGCTCCGAGCGGACCGCCTGGGTCAGTGAGAACGCCGCCGCCTTCGACGCCGAGTAGGACCCGGCCAGCGGCATGTTCGTGCGCGAGAGGATGGAGAGGACGTTGACGAGCGCGCCGCCGTTCTTCACGAGCACCGGCGCGAACGCCCGGCACATCTCGAGCGTGCCGAAGTAGTTGACGCGCATCTCCCGCTCCGCCGCCGCGAGGTCCCGCGTCCCGAGCAGTGGCTGCCCGAGCGAGAGGCCCGCATTGTTGACGAGCACTGTCACATCCGGACAGTCCTGCGCCGCGCGTGCAATCTGGGCGGGATTCGTGACGTCGAGCTCCACCGGAATCACCCTGGCTCCCGGCTCGGCGGGCGATGGGCGGCGCATGCCCGCGTAGACGCGGCTCGCGCCAGCGGCGATGAGCGCTTCGACGATCGACGCCCCGATTCCGCGCTTGGCTCCGGTGACGAACGCAACGCATCCAGACAGTTCCATGGTGTCTCCTCCAAATGACATTCAGGCAATGAACCAGCGTGCGCGACGGACCAGGGTCCACGCGCCAGACCTGCAAGGGGTAGCGGTCTGGATCAGGCCGCTTCGTCGGTGACGGATGGCTCGGCGAGCTTCTCCGCGGCGTTCTCGAGCGTCTTCGCGAACAGCGCTTCCTTCGAGGACAGGTGGCTGAAGGAGTCCCGGACCGTCAGCCCCGCGCCCTTCATGGCGTTGCCTCGTGCGTGACGGCGTCAATCACGGCCGCGGGGTGGGTGAGAGGAATCATGTGCGCCGCTCCAGGCACGACGACGGTCCCCGCTCCCAGCGCCCGTGCGAGCTGGCGGGCCGTGGCTCGTGGCGCCACCAGCGTCGCCTCGCCGATGAGGATGGTCGTCGGAGGAGCCGACTCCACGAGGGGCGCGAGCGCCGTCGTGTCGCCGCGGGTGACCATCATCTCGAGCCGGAGCCGCGGGGCGAGCGACGTGATGACGGCACGGGCCCGCTCCCCGATGCCGTCCCAGGTGCCGGATCCGCTCCAGTGTTCGACGAAGCCGCGGGCCGCCAATGCGTGGTCCGGCAGGAGTCCCATGAAGCGCTGATATTGCGCCTCCATCTCCCCGAGGCCATCCGCCTCGCCCTTCTCGCGAAGAACGCTCACGACGACCGGGTCGATGAGCGTCATCCGGGTCACGCGCGCGCCGAGCGCCCGTCTCAGGTGCAGCGCGTACATCACGCCGAGTGAGTGTGCGACGAGATGCAGGGTGCGGATGCCCTGCTGGTCGATGAGCCGGACGAGGTGCGCGATTTCTTCCGCGATGCCGTAGCCGTCGCTGGGCGCGGGCGACGCGCCGTAACCGAGCATGTCAGGCGCGAACACGGTCACGCCCCGGGAGGCGAGCCCCTCGCGAACCGGACCCCAGGAATATGACCCGTTCGCCGAACCGTGCAGCAGGACTATCGCGTCGCTCATGGCCGCATCCCTCTCGCCGCTCATTCGGCGGATGGGTGTAATATGAGGACCATAATACGACGTCAACCCGAAGCGGGAGGGCGTTTCCCGCCCTCGGAGAGGGCAGCGCCGACCTGGTCGCTCCCCTCTCGGGCGTGGAGCCCCCGGACGAGGAGCCGGGTTCTGTCGTCGGCCCCGCTCACCGGTTGGAGGAGGCGGAGAACAGTGCCCTCACGGAGTGGAATGGCAGGTGGGTCGGATTGCGGCGGGAAACCGGGATGCCGACGCTTGGTCAGACGGGGAATGACTGACTCGCCCCGAGGAGCACCCATGCCTACGGCACGTCCCATCCTCGTCACGGGCGCAGCGGGCCGCGTAGGGGCGGTGGGCCGCGCCGTCGTGGAGCTGCTCCGTGGGCGCGCTCTGCCGGTTCGCGCGCTCGTCCATCGCGAGGATGAGCGCGCCGAGGCGCTGCGCGCGACCGGGGCCGAGGTCGTCGTCGCCGAACTCACCCGTACCGAAGAGGTCGCACGTGCAATGGATGGTTGCCAGCGCGTGTACTTCGGCATGAGCGTGTCCGAGCGCTATCTGGAGGCGGCGGTCACCGTTGCATCCGTCGCGCGCGAGCGCGGGGACCTGGAGGTGCTGGTCAACATCTCGCAGATGACCGTCTCGCAAATGAGCCTGACCCACCAGACGGACTCTCGGCAGCAGCGGCTCCACTGGCTCGCCGAGCAGGTGCTGGGCTGGTCAGGGTTGCCGGTCGTCGAGCTTCGTCCCACGGTCTTCTTCGAGAATCCCTTCTTTCTGGACTGGGCTGCTGAATCCATCAAGCGGGACGCCACGATCCGGCTTCCGTTCGGGAAGGGGCGAACCTCGCCGGTCGCCGCTCGGGATGTGGCGGAGGTCGTCGCGGTGATACTGGAGACTCCCGCCGCGCACCTCGGCAAGGTCTACGAGCTCACCGGACCGCGATCCCTGGACATGCAGGCGGTCGCGGCCGAGTACTCCACCGCGCTGAACCGAACCATCACCTATGTCGATGTGCCACTCGAGCAGTGGCGAGACCAGGAGCTACGGCGCCATCAGCTCCCGGACCATCTCTCCGCGCACCTCGAGACCATGGCCCGCCTCCACGCCGCGAACCGGTATGACCGTGTCACGCACGAAGTCGAGGCGATCACCGGAAGGCCCGCGACGGGCATAGGCCAAAGCGTCGCTCGTCACGCTGCGCTCTTCGGGCCCTGAGCCGCCGACGGTCATCCTGAGGGATCATCCACCGCGCGAACGTCAATCACCCCCTGGGCGCCGGGTTCAGGAAACGCGCGGCCCGGACTGCGCAGGGCTGGCCTGCGGCGCTCTTCGCATCAGGAAGTAGGTGGTGAAGCCAAGGACTGCGAGCAGCGTGTGCAGGCGAATCATCGGCGATGCCGAGCCATCCTGCAGGGCGCTGAGCAGGAGTCCGCTCACGGTGGCCCCGGCCATCTGCGCGAAGCCCATGAAGCCGGCCGCCAGCCCTGCGCGGTTGGGATTGGGCATGACGGCCCCGGCCACCGAGGCGGGCAGCACCATGCCGCCGCCGACGGTCACCAGCACCTGCGGCGCGGAGAGCCCCAGCACGGAGAGACCGAGCAGCGCGTGCACCGCGAAGGTGGCGAGGGCGCCGACCGCCACCAGGCCCACACCGATGGCGACGAGCCTCTCAGGACCCAGACGTCCGATCATCCGTTGGGTGAACAGCGCTCCGAGGACCAGTCCGGAGACGATGGCGCCGAAGGTCAGGCCATACTGGGTGGCGCTGAGCCCGAGCAGCCGGATGTAGACGGCGGAAGAGCCGGCGATCATCGCGAACATCGAGCCGTAGGTGCAGGCCAGGGTCAGGGCGAAGGCCCGGTAGGCGCGGCCCTCGAGCAGGTTGGTGTAGTCGCGGGCCAGCCTCCTGGGGGCGCCGGTCCTGGAGTGGAGACTCGGGTTGCTCTCCCGGTAGAGCCAGAGCACTGCGACCAGGGCGCCGAGGCAGAAGAGGAATGCCGCCAGGACGGGGGCACGCCAGCCGCCGTGGCCGGTCAGCCAGCCACCGAGCATGGGCGCAAGGGCGATGGCGACCAGCATTCCGATCACCGTCTGGGCCAGCGCCGGCCCGGCCCGTGCCTGCCACACGTCGCGCACGATGGCGCGCGCCAGCACCAGCGCAGCGCAGGCGCCGAGGCCCTGCAACACGCGGGCGGCGATGAACTCCTCGATGCTGCCCGCCACCAGCATCCACAGGGTCGCGAGCAGGCAGGTCAGCAGCCCGCCGACCAGGACAGGGCGACGCCCGAGGCGATCGGACAGCGGGCCGAGGAGCAACTGCCCGAGGCCGAATGCGCCGACGAATGAGGACAACGCAATCAGGCTGGTTCCCGGCCGCGCCGCCAGGCTCTGCTCCAGCGTTCCCAGGGCGGGGATGAGCAATTGGGTGGAGACTTCGCCCAGGGCGGTGAGGATGCACAGGGTCAGCAGCAGGCTGCGGGAAGGCGGTGGTGCGCGGTGAATGGCATGATCCATGGTCATCAAACCTGCGTCAGGCCCCCGTCGACGGCGATCTTTCCATCGAGCTTGCCCATGATGTGACTTCCTCTCAGGCGATGAGGTCCGTGCGTCGCGCGGAGCGCAGCCACAGCACCCCAAGCATCTCGCACTCCCGTTGGGCCATAGCGTCTGCCGGCCTGATGAGCGCTGCTGCTTCCGCAGCAGGGCCGCCCGGGGTCGGGTCCCACTCGTCGCGAATTCGGCGTACGGGTGTAATATTATGGTCGTAATATTCTGTCAACGGGACTTGGGAGACGCATTACCCGTGGTCGGAGAGGTCGGTGGACGAGCGCTTGCGGGGCCGGAGGGGTCCTGGGCGCGCTCCCGAACCACGAGGGCGCCCGGCAGCGCTCCAGGGGTGCGGCCGTTCGATGGTTGTTGAGGTTCGCGTCTCGCGCGAGTGACGGCAGCCCCGGTGCGCAGGCGGAGGTTGTCACGGGTTCCTAGAGTGGCCGTCCGCATTCATCCGAGGGGGATTCGTGCGTTGTCATGTTGGCGTCGTTGCTGCGTTGCTCGCCTGGTGTGTCACGCCAGATGCTGCGGCGCAGACGGTTGAAGAACCTGGTGTGCCACCCGCGGAAGAGGTCCAGCCCGCTCCTGAAGTTCCCGGTGTGCCACCCACGGAGGAAGTGCAGTCCGCTCCTTCTTCAGCCGCTGTGGGCGCGGAGTCCGCCGCGGCCGGGCCAACACAGGAGACCGCCACTGCTGCGCAAGTGCTGCCCCCAATGGAGGATTCGCGGGTTCTCTCCGGGGAGGCACTGAGGCGCGTGCCGTCCCAGACACTCGAGGAAGGGCTTCTCGGGCATCTCCCGGTCTACTACTCCGCCTCGTTCACAGGAGTACCCGGCGCCGACCTCGCTCTGCGGCTGCGCGGCATCCCACTCGCATCCATGGATGCGCCGCCCCTGTACGTCGTGGACGGCGTCCCGCTCGTCGACGCGACGTTGCCTGGAGGGTTCGACGGCTCGTCCGTCGGGGACCTCAGCCCCTACGACATCGAGCGGATCGAGGTCCTTCCCGGCCCATCCGCTGCCGCGCGCTTCGGTTCCAGGGGCGCGGGAGGTGCGGTGCTCATCAAGACGCGCCGGGGGCAGGTCGGTCTGCTCCAGGCGAACGTCATTCAGCGCGTGGGCTTCTCCCAGCTCTCGCGCAAGCTGGGCTCGCGCACGTTCGCAACGGTGGAGGAGGCAGTGGCCGTGTACGGAGAGGGAGCGCGCGAGCACTTCCGGCCGGGCACGACATTCGACCACGAGCAGCTGCTTGCCGGGCGCCAGGACCTCGCCCTCGAGACACTCGCGGAGCTTTCCGTGGGTGGCGGGGGTACGCGCCTCTCCGTGTCCGGCCTGGTGAACGAGGACCCGGGCATCGTGACGCGCACCGGCTACGGCAAGCAGGGGCTGCGCCTGGCGTTCGATCAGAAGCTGGGTCCTTCGGTGCAGGTATCAGCCACCGCCCACCTGCTTCACACGCAGGCGCGCAAGGGAATGAGTGGTGACGGCGTCTCGCCGTACATGGTCCTCGCCTCCACCCCGAGCTTCTGGGACCCGAGTGCGAGTGAGGATGGCACGTATCCGGACAACCCGTTCCTGCCCACCCAACCCAACCCCCTCGAGACGGCGGCCTTGCTCACGAACCAGGAGGACGTGCTGCGGGCCATCGCCTCGGTGCGTCTCGGCGTCACGCTCTTGTCTGCCGGGCCACACGAGCTGGCTCTCGGACTGACGGCGGGGCTGAATGGCGCGCGGCAGAACGGCCTGATGGAGTTCCCCGCGGAGCTCAGCGCCGGCGCCTCTGTGGAACCAGCGGATGGGACCCGGCTCTCGACCATCGGCGACCAGCGCAGCGTCAGCGGCCAGCTCGAGCTGCGCCACGAGTACCGGTCACCCTCGCGCGCTCTGACGCTCCAGAGCGCGGTGGGCCTCGAGATCGCCGACCACCTCCGCGATGTGCTCTACCGAGTCAGCCGGATGCCGGCGACCGGAGGCGCAGGTTCCGGCGGAGACACCGTCGCTACCGAGCAAATGCGGACGAGGGTGAGCGAGCGCGCCCTGGTGCTTCGCTCCAGTGGACTTCTCTTCGGCGAGCACTTGCTGCTGGATGCCGCCATTCGGGCCGAACAGTCCTCCCTGAGTGGCGCGCCGGACTCCATCCAGCTCGACCCCATGGTGTCGGTGGCCTACCGCGTCCTGACAGGAGCGGGCCTCGTCGATGAGGTGCGGCCTCGGGTCGCCTACGGAGCGGTGAGCCGGGGTCCAGCCCAGAACCTGGAGCGCCGCTCCGAGGCCGAGCTCGGCGTGGACGTCGTGACGCTCGGAGGGCGGGCGACGCTGGGGCTGCGCGGGTACGAGCAGACGGCGCGCGACTTCCTGTCCTTCCACCCGGCGCCCTCCCCGGGCCCTTCGGTCCCGTTGTTCATCCCCGGCACGATGGAGAGCCGCGGTGTAGAGGCCTCGCTGAGTGCTGTCCCGCTACGGTGGAGCGCGGGCGAGTGGACGTCGCGGACGCTCCTCGGGCTCTGCCGCTCGCATGTCGTCTCGTTGCCGGCCGGTTCCGTGCACGCCTCCGGAATCGGAACCCGGTTCGGCGTCGTGCGTCTGGAGGAGGGTGCTTCCGCAACGCAGGTGCTCGGCTACGACGGGTTGCGAGCGGATGGGACGTGCTGCGACGTGAATGTCCTGGGGGACATGGAGCCTTCCTTCCGGATGTCTTTCCAGAACGAGGTGCGGGTGGGAGGGTTCTCGCTGTGGATGCTGCTCGACTGGCAGCAGGGCGGGACCGTGATGAACCTCGCGCGCAGTCTCCAGGACTTCTCGCAGAACTCACCCGATTTCGAGCCCGAAGGCCGCGAGCGACTCGCGCAGTTCGCGACCCGGACAGCTGTCTACCTGGAGGACGCGAGCTTCCTGAAGGTGCGCGAAGTGGCCGTTGGCTACACGCTCCCGGCGAGCTGGTACCGTGGGCTCCTTCCGGCGGTGGGGTCGGTGCAGCTGAGCCTCAGCGCGCGGAACCTGTGGACCCTCACCGGGTACACGGGGCTCGAGCCCCAGCAAAGCAGTCACAGCTTCTCTCCGGCCGAGCTGGTGCCGTCGTATCCTCCGAGCCGGAGTTTCTGGACCTCACTCGAGGTGGGGTTCTGAGCTTTCACTTCTTCCGGCGCGGCCTGCGCTCGCTGCCGGCTCCGAAGTCCAGCTGCAGCGTCCTCTCCTCGCTTGCATTCTGACGTTTGCTCTTCGGGCTCGAACGAATTGTCTCTCGTGGGGCCCGCTTCGTTGGTCGTCCAGGAAATCGTGGTCCTGGCCCGTACTCCACGGCGGGGCCTCTCTGTTGAGCAGATACCTTCACGAGGAGTTGTCGTTCCACCATGTCGGAGAGAATGTCCCGCGCGCGGACGACTCCCACATCGAACAGGTTCTGCAGCGTGCGGTTGTTGACCCGGCCGTATTCGCGAACGTGAGCGATGATCTTGCGGTCCAGTTCGTCTACGGTCCGGCGCTGATAATCGACGGCGGCTCCGAGCGCCTTGAGCACCTCACCCGTGAGGCGATAGGCCGGGCGAGCGCGCCGTGCGGTCAGCCGTGTGGGTTCCACGATTGCGAGCCCTTCACTCGCGAGGCGCTTCAGACTGGCCTCGGTCTCCTCCTCGGATTTCTGGAGAACCGGAGCCATGTCCGTCGCGGTGACCGTCTTGCTTCGGCAGAGCCTGAACAGGACGAGGAGCGTGTCCGTGTCATCGCGCTCATGCTCGGGGAGTTGTGCGACGAACCGTGCGATCTGAGTGCGCGGCGCTCCCCCGACGAGCTTGACCTGGACCTGGTCCATTGCCGCCTCGATGCGTGGAAGCTCTCGGCCTGCGCGCACCATCTCTCGATACATTCGGTCGACGCCCCTGCCTGCTTCCTCAGCGAAGCCAAGCTGCCGCACTGCGCGCGCCAGCACTGGATTTCGTGGCTTGGGCGGGTGGGTCAGGATGTTTTCGGGCGTGACCCCGGCCACGAGTGCTCCAGGTGAGCTGACAACCAGCACCTCTGGTGAGTGCTCAACCAAAACGGGCCCATGTAACCGGTAATCCCGGTGTGTGATGGCGTTGGCAATCGCCTCGCGTACCGCCAGACGCGGGAAGTCTGCGATGTCGATCTGCTGGCCATTCGGGAGCGACACCGGCGTTTGATTCAGGCGCGCCCCAATCAGTTCGAGCACGCGCTCGAAGGCCAGGACCAGTGGAGAGTCGATCCTCTCGATGGCGCGAGGCTCGCCTCCGGGCGTCTGACGGTAATGGTATTGGAGTGCTGGTGCCGGAGTCGTGTGGCAGAACAGAAGCTCACCCGCACGGAGCAGTTCGCCCTGTTCAGAGACCACTCCGAGCGCACTGAGAAGGTCACGGTCGCTGGTGAGGCGCGCGTACTTCCTGCGCTCGTCCGTCAAGGTGGCGAGACTCTGGCGTGCAGCCTGTAGAGCGAGGGCGGAGGCTTCCTGGTACGAGCGACCGCTCGGCTGCGCGGACCAGTCGAAGCCCTGTCGCTCCTCGCGCAGGAGCATGACATCACCGGGCGTCATCGTGAGGCAATCGCGGCCCACACGTCGGCGAGAGCGCCCCTTCTTGTCCGCGTGCACTTCGATGCCCTGTGGCACGTACAGGAGCAGGAGTTGCTTGCGCTCCACGACCTGGATGTCGGCTTCCACGAAGAGCGGCGGCTCCGTCAGTTCGTAGATTCGTCTGCGGACGAGGTCGGGGTCGAGGTCCGTGCCTACCAACGCTTCGACCCCGCCCAGCTTGTCATCCACTCCTACGATGAGGGCCCCACCGTTCGCATTCGCGAAACAGACAGCATCGCTCGCGAGGTCCTTGAGGAAGTCGTCACGGCTACGCCCCTCCTGCTTGAAGTCGAGGGTGGCGCTCTCCATACGGTGCGCCGGCACTCCCTCGAGGAGTTGAGCGAGCACGACCTGTGCGTACTCCCGGATGCGCCTCATGAGCGAATGGTCCCAAGTTTGAGCCGAGTTTGAGTCTACACTGCACAGTGTAGCGCGGACTCAAACTCGGCTCAAACTCATCCCTGGGACCCGAACCGACCTGCCGGACTGCACTCGGTCCGCTCCCCTCCGAGCGCCTGGCCGGCTGGAAGGTCTCGCGCCTCTGTCCTCGAGCTTGTGCCGGAGTAGAGCCTCGGCGCCCTCCCCAGAAGCTATTGGCCGAAGCAGGCAGGGTCGAGTAACTCGGGCCGGTACTCGAAGTGCATCGTGTCGTAGTGGTACCAGCGCCCGCCCCAGATGAAGCCCTCGGCCTCGAAGGCGTCCACGATGGCCTGGGGGATTGCGTTCTTCCAGGTGATGGGCCCCTTGGCCCAGCGCCAGTAGTGAGAGCGCCGGGTGTTGATGTCCATGGAGACACCGTAGGAGTGCGAGCTTGGCCGGTCAGTGCCGGCGATGTTCCGCCAGTTGAAGGTACCGCCTACACCCATGAGGTACGGCTCGAGTGAAGGGTCCTTCGCGAGCGCCTCCTTCAGCCGCTTCTCGACGGCGGTGAATGCGGACACGGCCTTGCGGTGCACCTCGAGTGGACTGCCGAGGAAGCGGATGGGCACCACGTCCACCTTGTCCGCGCTCGCGCCATAGGTGGCCTTGAACACGGCATCGAGCCGGATGCGGCCCGGGTCTTCATCCGGAGTGCGCACGGGACGGATGGGCCCGGCCTGGTAGGGAATGGAGAACGTGTCCTCCACGTCGGGGCTCTCGAGCTTCTGCTCGAAGGACTTGGCGCGCCCATCGTCGTACGGAATCGCCGTGCCGTCCGGCAGAACCGCGAACCACTTCCCGTCGCGCAGCTCAGGACGCGCAGCGTAATAGCGTGCGAGGCACGCGAGCGGTGCAGGTGGTGTCGGCTCGGTCGCGCGTGCCGGAAGGCTCCCTGCCAGCGCGCCCTGGAGCGCCGGTGCGAGAGGCGCGAGCACCTGCTTCCCTCCAGGCCCCAGGTGCACGTCCCCGCCCAACCACAGCTCCACCGTGGGCGCGCCTGGACCTGGCGGCGCAGCGAGCAGCATCAGGACAGGCAGGCAACCCAGCACGCGTTCGTCTCCCAGAGCGCATGCACCGCCGCGCCCACCCGAGCATCTCTTCCGTATCCCCAGACAACGGAGACGGAGATGATCGACCTCTACTACTGGCCCACGCCCAACGGGCACAAGGTGACGCTCTTCCTCGAGGAGGCGGGGCTGCCCTACACGCTCGAGCCGGTGAACATCGGTGCAGGCGAGCAGTTCAAGCCCGACTTCCTGCGCATCTCACCCAACAACAAAATGCCCGCCATCGTCGACAACGCGCCGGCGGACGGTGGGGCGCCGCTCTCTGTCTTCGAGTCGGGCGCCATCCTGCTCTACCTGGCGGAGAAGACCGGCCGCTTCCTGCCGCGGGACGTGCGGGGGCGGGTGGAGGTCACGCAGTGGCTCTTCTGGCAGGTGTCCGGGCTGGGGCCGATGGCGGGGCAGAACCATCACTTCAGCCAGTACGCGACGGAGAAGATTCCGTACGCCATCACCCGCTACGTCAACGAGACGGCGCGCCTGTATGCGGTACTCGACCGCCGGCTCGCGGGGCGCGAGTTCATCGCAGGCGAGTACTCCATTGCGGACATGGCCTGCTACCCGTGGGTGGTACCGCACGAGCAGCAGGGACAGCGGCTCGAGGACTTCCCGAACGTGAAGCGCTGGTTCGAGTCCATCCGCCAGCGCCCCGCCACCGTGCGCGCCTATGCCAGGGGTAAAGCGCTCAAAGTCCCGCGGGAGATGAGTGAGGACGCGAAGAAGGTCCTCTTCGGCCAGTCCGCGGAGACGGTGCGCAGGGAGCCGTGAGCCGCTCGTCGACGTGGATGCGCCGCTAGTCCAGCAGCTGCGGGTTGCGCAGGATGAGCAGCCCGGCCTGCACGGTGCTCGCGTAGTTGTTCAGGTGTCCCGCGCGCGCCAGCGCACCGGCGTCGCGGCTGCCCGCATCTGCGATGACCCGGTCCACCTTCTGCTCGCCCTGGTTGTAGGCCGCGAGCACGAGGCGCCAGTCCCCGTAGCGCGCCTGGAGCTCGGAGAGATAGGCCGCCGCAGCCGCGGTCTCACGCGAGAGCTCCATCCGCTCGTCACGCTCGGCGCTCACCGTGAGGCCGAAGCGGCGCGCCGTGCTCGGAATGAACTGCCACATGCCTGCAGCGCGCATCCCGGACGTCTGGGACTCCGGCAGGCTGCGCACGCCCGACTCCATCACCGCCACCGCCAGCAACCCCTCCGGAAGGCCCTTTGCCCGGAGCGGAGCCACGAGGGCTTCGCGGTGCGTCCGAAGGTTGTCGAGGGCCATGCGCATGAACGCCCGCCCCTTCGGTGTGGCGACCATCGCGTTGAGTCGCTCCACCACCTGCGCGTCCACCACGACGGGGATGTCCCCCTCTCGGTTGGTGGCCTGCGCGAGCGCCTGCGCCTCCTCGAGTGTCACCACACGGCCCTTGGTGGCACTCTGGGCCCACAGTGCGAGCGGGGTGAGGAGGAGCGCCACCGCGGCGACGAGAGCGGCGGGACGGTGGGACTGCATGGGACGGTGATGGAACAGCATCTCGATCCTCCTCAGCGTGGGGTGAGCCATGCCGGCAACGCCGGCGGGTAGGGAGTGCGGCGACGTGCGCAGGGAGCTCTGAAGGAGGCACCGCGCGTAGGCGTGGGGGCGCACGCGGCCGCTGGTGACGAGCGCCTCGTCACACGCGAGCTCCTGGCATTCAGCGAGCCACCTGCTGAACGCATGCACGACCGGGTTCCAGAAGAAGAGCCCACCCAGCAGCATGCGTCCGAACGCCAGCACCGTGTCGCGCTGCCGGTGATGCTGCAACTCGTGCGTCACCGTCAGCCGCAGTGCCTCCGCGTCCTCCAGCAGCGCGGAGGGCACCACCACCCACGCGGAAGGGCCTGCGTCGAGCCGGGGGAACCAGGCGGAGAACGCGGGCGTGTCCGCCCCACCGAGCGCCACCGCCACGCGCCCCACCTGGCGCACGCGTGGCAGCACCTCGAGCCTGCGCAGGAGCCGCCCGTGACGGACCAGCTGCCTCGTCCACAGAGCCGCCACCACAACGCCGAAGAGGACCACGGCGCCCACCGCTATCGGCGACGTCGCGGAGGACGCCGCGCCAGGAACGACGCTGCCCGCCTTCGGAGCCGCGGCCCACGCGGGCCCGGGAATCCGCCCGGTACGCTGCACCACCGAGCGGTCGAAGGTGAAGAGAGGCGCGGCTGGTATGAGCCCTCGCACCGCAGCGCTGAGCGGAAATAGGACGAGCGCGAGCAACAGCGTCGCGCGTCCCAGCCGAAGCACCTGGCCTGCCGACAGCAGCACGCCCAGGCGCGGTGCCACTCCGAGCACGAGCCGCACCGCCGCGTAGCCCGCGGTCAGCAACAGGGCCACGCTCGCGTAGCCCACGAGGAGCGCGTGGAGGCCGGCGTTCACGGCTTCTGCCCCTTGCGTCCGAGCAGGCGGCGAAGCTGCTCCACCTCCTCCGGCGCGAGCGGGACCGCCTCCACCAGCCGCGCCACCAGCGCAGAGGGCGTCCCGTCGAACACCGTCTCCACCAGGTGGCGCACGCTGTGCGCCTCGTACGCGTCGCGCGGGAGCAGCGCCGAGTACAAATGGCCCCGCCCCACCTTGCGGCTGTGCACCACGCCCTTCTGCTCGAGGATGCGCAGCACCGTGGACACCGAGGTGTAGGCGAGCTTCCGCTCCTGCGGCAGCGCCTCCAGCACGTCCGCCACGCTCACCTCGCCCAGCCTCCAGACGATGTGCATCAGCTCCAGCTCGACGGGCGTGAGCGGCTTCTGGGGCTCGGGTTGCGACGGCCTGGGCATGGGGCGCCTCCTTCACGCCCCGACTTACTAAAACCTTAGTTGCGACGCAACTAACCTCTTAGTTCGACCCGGATGTCGGCCCGTGCGCACCTCCTCACGCCATGGGCGCCACCGTCTCCAGTTCCTGCGTCTCGAGCAGCCCCGTCTGCTTCAGGAGCGGCTGGGTGCTGGGCTCGCGGCCGCGGAAGGCGGAGAACACCTCGAGCGGATGGCGGCTGCCTCCGAGTGCGAGCACCGTGTCGCGGAAGCGCCGGCCGGTGCGGGCCACCGCGTCGGGTGCGTCCAGCCCCGCCTCCTCGAAGGCGGAGAAGGCGTCCGCGGAGAGCACCTCGGCCCACTTGTAGCTGTAATAGCCCGCAGCGTAGCCGCCCGCGAAGATGTGGCTGAAGCTGTTGAGGAAGCGGTCCTCCGGCAGCGGCGGGAGCACCGTGTTCTCCGTGGCCACCCGCTTCTGCACCGCGAGCACACCTTCTCCCGCGCCGGCGCCCTCGCCAGGGCGGTAGCGGTGGTGCAGGTCCAGGTCCACCGTCGCGAAGTACACCTGCCGCAGCGTCATGGAGGCGGCGCGGTAGTTACGGCCCTCGCGCAGGCGGTCCTGCAGACGCTTCGGCAGCGTCTCTCCGGTCTCCCAGTGCCGCGCCAGCCCCGCGAGCGTCCCCTCGTGGAAGCACCAGTTCTCCATGAACTGGCTCGGCAGCTCCACCGCGTCCCACTCCACGTTGTTGATGCCCGCGGCCTCCGGGTAGTCCACGCGCGTGAGCATGTGCTGCAGGCCGTGGCCGAACTCGTGGAAGAGCGTCTCCACCTCGCGGAAGGTGAGGAGCGCGGGACGATTCCCCACCGGCGGCGTGGCGTTGCACACGAGGTACGCCACGGGCAGGCGGAGCTTCCCGTCCGGCAGCCGCTTCCTGTCGAGCGCGCTGTTCATCCACGCCCCGCCGCGCTTGGTGGCCGGCCGGCTGAAGGGGTCCAGGTAGAAGGCGGCGATGTCCTGGCCGGACTCGTCCGCCACCCTGAAAAAGCGCACGTCCCTGTCCCACACGGGCGCCTCGCCGTCCGCCGGGCGCACGCGGATGCCGAAGAGGCGCTGCGCGGTGTCGAAGAGCCCCTCCAGCACGCGCGGCAGGGCGAAGTAGGGGCGCAGCTCCTCGTCGGTGTAGGCGTACCTCTCCTCGCGCATCCGCTCCGCCCAGAAGGGCACGTCCCAGAGCGCGAGCTCGAGCGAGGCGGTCCCCGTCTTCTTCCGCGCGTAGTCGGTGAGCTCGCGGTGCTCGTCGCGGGCGCGGGGACGGGCCACCTCGCGCAGCTCGCCGAGCAGCTTCTCCACCGCGGGCACGTCCGGCGCCATCTTCGCCGCGAGGCTCACCTCGGCGAAGGAGCCGTGCCCGAGCAGCTTCGCCTTCTCCGCGCGCAGGCCCAGGATGCGCTCGATGAGCGGACCGTTGTCCGCCTCACCCTCGGACGCACGCGTGACGAAGGCGCGGTAGAGGCGCTCGCGCAGCTCCGACCTCTTCGAGTGCTCGAGGAAAGGCACGTAGCTGGGCGCCTCGAGGGTGATGCGCCAGGGGCCTCTCTCCGCGGTGGGCTCGGGGGCGCCCTCGGCGCTCACCGCCTTCGCCGCCTGGGCCGCCGCGGCCAGCGCGCTCGGGGGCAGGCCCTCCACCTCCTCCGGCCGGGTGAGCGTCATGCTCCACGCCTTGGTGGCGTCCAGCACGTTGTTGGTGAAGCGCGTGGACAGCTCCGCCAGCTCGCGCTCGAGGGCCTGGAAGCGCTCGCGCGCCTCGCCCGTGAGTCCCACACCGGACAGCTCCATGTCTCGGATGGCGGCCTCGAGGATGCGCCGCTGTGCACCGTCGAGTCCCTGGCATGCGGGGCCATCGCGCAGCGCCTTGTACGCGCGGTAGAGCGGCACGCTCTGGCCGATGGCCATCATCGCCTCCACCACGTCCCCCTCCACCGCGGCATGGGCCTGGCGCAGCGCGGAGCTGTTCAACACGGACATCAGGTGGTTCACCGCGCCCCACGCGAGCCCCAGCGGCTCCGTCATGGTGGAGACGCGCCCCACCGTCTCCTCCCAGGTGGGCTGGACGTCGCGCTCGAGGGCGGCCAGGTCCTCCTTCAGTCGGGCGAGCAGCGTGCGGACGGCGGGCTCGACGTGCTCGGAGCGGATGGCATCGAACCGCGGGAGGCCTTCTATCTGGAGGAGAGGATTGTCGGGGGTGGACGAGCTCATGCCTCACATATAGGGCGGCGGCCGTGGGTTGGCAGCCTGACAAGCGACCGTCCCACCCTCCAATGGGCGCGTACACCACACATGCGTAGAGAGAGGTGACGCGGCGGGAGCGCGCAAGAGGAGCGAGACGATGGGAACCCGGGACGCGAGAGGCGCAACGCGCGGCGCAGGGGAGAACGGGCGCGCGAAGACGAGGCGCGGCCACGGTGAGGAGCGCTTCGGCCAGGGACGCGACGAGGACCGCTTCGGGCCCAGCCACGGAGAGCGGCGCTTCGGCGACGTGCGCGACGAGGGCCGCTCCGGGCGCGAGGAGAAGCACTCCGACGCCCGGGGCGGGAAGGGCTCACCCGGCGGCCGCGGGCCGGAGCGCCCGGGCCGGGCATAGGACGGAGCGCGGGGGCACGGCCCCCTCACCTTGTCCCTCTCCCAAGGGGAGAGGGGAGGTGGCTCAGTGCAGGGTGCGCTTGAGGCGGCTCACCCGCTCGTGGGTGCGCTTCTGCCGAGGCAGGAGCTCCATGCGGACGAAGCGGCGCGCCTCCCCGTGGATGCTCGCCACGTCGCGCTCGTAGTCGTGGAGCTCGCGGTCCTCGCCCTGCTCGAGCGCCGCGATGGCGGTCAACTCGTCCGCGCTGGCCGCGTGCGCGAGCGGGCCCCACGGCTCGGCACCGCCGTTCGCAGGCTCGCCCCCGAGCTTCGCGATGCGCTGTCGCAGCGCCTCCATGCGGGCCTCGTGGTCGTGCTGGCAGTCCTCGAGTGTCCGTCGGGCCAGGTCGTTCCTCACGGCGTTCAGCGCGCGCCGGTACGTCTCCACTGCGTTGGCCTCGGTGCGAAGAAAGGTGTTGAGCGTCTCAACTGCCGGGTCGTTCTGCGCCATCGTTCCCCTCCTCCTGGTTGCGCTTGCTGCCGGAGAAAGCTGTACCTCGGCCCCCCGCGGGCAACGGCTGCTCACCCACCGCACTGCCAACCACCCGAAACTCCCGTGGACCCACGGGCCCATTGCGCTTCCACGGACCAACCCGCCCACCCGGCCGGGGGCGAGGTGGACGAAGCGGTGGCACGCGCCCCGCGCGAAGGATAGGGAGAGGCGCGTGGCCATCGCCTTCTTCGACCTCGACAGGACCCTGCTGTCCGAAAACTCCGGTGCGCTGTGGTTCCGCTCCGAGTGGCGGCAGGGGCACATCTCGCACGGCCAGGCCCTGCAGGCCTTCGGGTGGCTCACGCTCTACCACTTCGGCTTCGCACGCCTCGAGGACTCGCTCCTCAAGAGCGTCGCGGCGCTCGCGGGCAGGGAGGAGGGGGACGTGGTGGCGCGCACCGGGCGCTTCTACGCGGAGCAGGTGCGCCGGCTCTTCCGCCCGGGGGCGCGCACCGCCATCGAGCGCCACCGCGAGGCGGGGGATGCACTGGTGCTGCTCACCACCTCCTCCAACTACCTCTCCGAGCCGGTGCAACAGGAGCTGGGCCTGGACGCCGTCCTGTGCAACCGCTTCGAGGTGGGCCCGGATGGCCGCTACACGGGACGGCCCTTGGGGCCCCTGTGCTACGGCGCCGGCAAGCTGACGCTGGGGCGCGCGTGGGCGGAGGCGCGGGGCATCGCGCTGTCGGCATGTAGCTTCTACACGGACTCCGCGTCGGACCTGCCCATGCTCGAGGCCGTGGGACGCCCGGTGGTGGTCCACCCGGACCCGCGGCTGAAGCGAATCGCCCAGCAGCGTGGCTGGGAGATCGCCGACTGGGGGACTCCCGCGCGGGCGTGAGGTGCTCGCTCGTTCCTCGCTGGCATGCCTGGCCGCTCCTCCCTCCGGGACAGCGCCGCCGTTCCTGCGCGAGCGCGGCAACGTCCCCCGGGTGGGCCGTGGGCCATCCGTGGCGCTCCCCGGTGGACGCGGGTGCATGGCGGCGGTCTGCGTACCGCGTGGGTGGCCCGGTCACCATCTTCGCGCAATGCCCTGGAGGACTGGAGGGGGAGTGCCATGGCCGAACACATCGACATCCACGTGGACCACCGGCTCGAGGAGTACCTGCGCGCCGAGCGACTTCTCTACGCACACGCACGGTGGCGCCATCCAGGGCGAATCGCGGCGCTCGTCTTCGCGGCGCTCGCCGCTGGCGACCTGCTGCTCCACGGGATGCGATGGTGGAACGTGCTGGGGCTGTCCGTGGGATTGCTCTTCGCGGCGCTGCCCTTCCTGCTGAGGGATGCGCGCCTGTGGTTCCACTTCCGGGTGGGCTCGCGCATGCGGGAGCCCACGGACCTGAGCTTCGACGAGGTAGGCGTCCACCTGCGCATCGCGTCCTTCGACTCGTACCTGCGCTGGGGCATGTATTCGGGGCTGCTCGAGGACGAACAGCTCCTGCTGCTCACCTACGCAGGTCAGAGCTACACGGTGTTGCCCAAGCGGTGCTTCGCCTCGACCGCAGAGATGGAGGCGTTCCGGGCGCTGGCGGAGCGCCGCGTGGCGCAGCCCATCCTGACGCCCGAGGCCGGGTGATGTCGCATCGTCGCCGGCACTGCCGTTGAAGTGGACGCAGGAGTTTGGCTCAGCGGGGATGACCTCACGCCCAGTGCCAGAGGCGCACCGTCGTGTCATACGAGGCGCTCGCGAGCTGCCCGCGAGGGAGGGCTGCGAGTGCCCGCACGAAGCCCGCATGGCGGAAGGAGCGGATGGGGCGGAGGTCCGCCAGACGGAAGATGTGGATGCTGTCGTCCTCGCCGCCGCTGGCCAGCACGTCATTTTCGAGGAGAGTGAGGGCACACACCGCGCCGCTGTGGACGCGACGGCTGGTACGGCGCTGGAGCGCGTGCCCGGGCACCTGGGTCAGCTGCCACTGCGCGACCTCCCCGGTCGAGTCGCCGGAGACGAGCCCTCCTGACCGCAGCGCGGCCAGCGCCCGAACGGGTACCCCGACGTGCGCAGGTGGGCAGGCGTCGGAGCCGCTGTCCGTGTGCCAGATGCGAATCGTCCCGTCTTCGGACGCTGAGGCCAGGAGGCCATCACCGATGGAGGCCAGTGCCCACACCCACCCCGTGTGGCCGTGGAGTGCGCCGCGGTGCTCGCCGTCCTCGGACCAGATGCGGATGTGCCCGTCCGCGCCACCGCTCGCCATGAGCCCTTCGGGGAGCGGAGCGAGGCAGAGCGCGGCACCCTCGTGGTGACCGACGAGGCGCGGCACGTGGCCCTCCCAGCGCCGCACCGTCCTGTCACGCGAGGCGCTCCAGAGTTGGCCTCGCGCATCCTCGGCGAGAGCGACGACGGAGGCGGTGTGGCCGGTGAGCACCTCGGCGGGGCTCCACGTGTCACCGGCCTGCCGCCAGAGCCGCACGGTGCGGTCGCGGGAGGCGGTGGCCAGACCGCCGTCACGAAGCGCCAGCGCGCTCCACACGTAGCCATCGTGTGCCGCGAGGACGTCGGCCCTGTCCGCCGGGGAAGGCGCTTCGCGTGCGTAGAGGACATCGGTCCGCATGACGTACTTGGTTCCAGAGAACACAGCCTCCCCGTCGTGCCACAGACTGTGGTCGAAGACGACCATGGTGCCCGCCTCGGGCCGGACGATGCCCAGCAGCCCAGCCTCTGCGGAGCGTCCGGCGTAGTAGCGCGTGGCCCCACCGCGGAAGCTCTGGGCGTCGTTGAGGTACACCATGCAGGTGAGGTGGGAGCGCTCGGTGTGGCCGGACGTGTGCGCGCCGTCGCGGTGGATGCAGAAGGACTGCCCGCCGCGGTAGCGGCAGTACCGGAAGCGCGGATTGAGGCCGCGCAGGTGCCATGTGTGCCCTGTCTCGTCCACGTAGCGGTCGGGCAGGAACGGGCGGAGACGCTCGAAGAGGGCGAGCCCCCACTCGGCGTCGTCCCAGATGAGCCGGTCGTTGTCCCGGTAGGAGGGGGGGTAGTCCCCTCCGGTGGCCTGAAACCCCGCCTCCTCCGCCTGCTGGATGGCGCGCGCACACTCGTCCTGTGACAGCACGCCACGGAGCAGGAAGCAGGGCAGGGGCGTGTGGATACCCGCTTCCGCCTTCACCACAACCCGGGGACTTGCGAAAATTGGGTGCATGACCAAAATATGAAGGTGCGGCGGGCGCGAGGCAAGCCCGCGCGGGAGAGGGGAGCGGACGTGCCGCGTCCATCCAACACGGACGAGCGCAGGGGACAGATTGTGGACGGTCTCCTGGACGTGATGGCGCGGGAGGGCTATGCGCGCGCCACCATCGCAGCCATCGGCAAAGCGGCGGGATTGACTCCCGGCCTGCTGCACTACCACTTCGGCAACAAGCAGGAGATTCTCGTCGCGCTGGTGGAGCGACTGGCTGCGGTGCTCGATGCGCGCGTGGAGGCGAGACTCGCAGCCGCGGGCGAGACGCCGCGTCGGCGCCTTCACGCCTTCATCGACGCCTCCGTGGCCCTGGGGGAGGATGCGGACCCGCGTGCCGTGTCCGCGTGGGCGGTCGTGGGCGCCGAGGCGATACGCGAGCCTCAGGTTCGGGCGTTGTACACACAGGCGGTCGGTACGATGCTCTCCCGGCTGCGGGCGCTCGTGTCTGCATGCCTACGGGAGGAACGCAGGACGACGCGGAACGCGGGCCGCATCGCGGCGGCGGTACTCACGGCCATCGAGGGCGCCTACCGCGTGAGCGCAGCGGCTCCTGGGGTCCTCCCCGAGGGATTCGCGGCGCCGACGCTCAAGCGCATGGTGGACGGGCTGCTGCAGGCGGAGGAGGAGTCATGAGCGACGCAGGCATACTCCTGGAGGCAGCTCCCCGCGCGCCGCCGGGGCTCCTGGTGCCCGCGGAGCTGTGGGCACAGGTGCAAGCGACCTACGGCGAGGCCGGCCGCGCCTACCACGACTTGCGGCACCTCCACGACGTCCTCGCCCGCTACGACGAGGTGGCGCGCGAGGTGGGCTGGACGCACCCGTGGGAGGTGTACCTCGCGCTCCTCTTCCATGACGCGGTGTACGTCCCCGGCGCCCACGACAACGAGGAGCGGAGCGCGGCGCTGGTACACGCCGCTGTGACGCGCTGGCTGCCGGGGGCGCAGGTGGACGTGGCCCGGGTGGAGCACCTGGTGCGCCTCACCGCCCGACATGGCGCGCTCGGTGTGGACGACGTCACGGACGAGGAGGCGCTCTTCCTCGACTGCGACATGAGCATCCTCGGGAGTGCTCCCGCGGTCTACGACGTCTACGAATCCGGCGTGGCGCGCGAGTACGCCGCGCTTCCCGCGGACGTCTACGCAGCGGGGCGGCGGCGCTTCCTGGAGGGGCTGCTCGCGAAGGAGCGCATCTTCCTGTCGCCGTACTTCCACGCGCGCATGGATGGTGCAGCGCGGGCGAATCTGCGCCGCGCGTTGGCGACGGCCCCCATTCCTTGAGGCAGCATCCTCCCCTCTCCCAGCGGGCGAGGGCCAGGGTTAGGAGAAGCGGCCCCCGCTGTCACGGCTGCGCCGCCGGAACGGACGTCACCGTCCACGGCACTCCACCCACCGTGTGGCTCGGCGGCGCGCGCACCACCTGGAGCTGGAAGCGCGCGTCATCCCCCTCGGGAAGGAGCCTGCCCGTGGCGAAGGCGAAAGCGCGCTCCCCGGGCTCCAGAACCAAGGGGAAGGTGGCGCGCAGGTCGCCTCCCGCGAACGCCACGCCGAGTGTCCGCTCCGCCGGAGCGGAGAGCTCCTCGCCCGCGGCGTTGCTCGCCCCGAGGTACGGGAGCGCGGTCACGGCGCGCGTGAAGCCGCTCAGCTCCACCCAGCCCGCGTCCACGGGTGGCGCGTCCGGCGAAGCGTGCACCACGCGCAGCCGTGCCAACGTGTCGGCCTCCGCACCCTCGGCGCGTGTGCGTCCGAAGTCGGTCTCCAGCGCGAGCAGGCGGATGGTGGGCGGCGCATCGTCCCCATCCGGTGCGCGCAGCCCCACGGCCTCCACCAGGTACGTCTCCCCCGCCTCCCTGAGCTCCAGCACGTCCGAGGCGAGCGGCGCCCCCGCGGGGCGGGTCGCTCCCGGGGTTGCCGTGAAGAGCTCGAGTGCGTGTGCGCCCGGGGGCACCTGAAGACGCGCGGACAGCGCACCGAAGGTGAGGTCGCTCGCCACCTCGATGCCGCCGGCGAAGACGTCCACGCGGGTGACGTCCGGCACGGTGTTCAGCAGGTAGACGAACGGATTCTGCCGGACAAAGCCGACGGTGCCTTCTGGCCCCACCAGCAACACGCCGAAGCCGCGCTGCCCGTCCACCGCTCCCTCCAGCTCCCCCGTGGCGATGGCGAGCAACGACGCGCCCGCGGGCAGGGCCGGCAGTACGAGCCCGGTCAGCCTGACTCCGTCCGCGCGCACGGCCACGGAGAGGAGCCTCTCCGCGGGCACCAGCAGCCCCTCCGCTCCGCTGTCCGCGAAGCGCGGGAGGGCGGGGAGCTCGACGCGCTCGTCGTCTTCCACGTCCAGGCCCAGCGGGGGCGCGTCCGGCGAGGCATGCACCACACGCACGCGGACCGCATCCGTCCCCACCGGCCCGAAGCCCTCACGCAGCGGGAGCAGACGCAGGGCGCTCTCCGGCTCGCTGCCGCCGAGGAGTCCCGCGGCCACCACCGTCACCACGTCACCGGCCGCCAGCGTGAGGGGGCCTGCGCGCACGGAGGGGGCGCTGTCCGCGGCGGCGCCCGAGAGGCGCAGCTCCACCGTCCACGGGCCCGGGGGGAGCCGCAGCTCGCCCGTCGTCTCGAGGAACGCCACGTCGGTGGCCAGTGGCGTGGGGAGCCCCTCGACGTAGACGTCCACCGCGGGCAGGTCCGGCGCGGCGTGCACCACGCGCAGCCACGGGCCCTTGGGTGCGTCCCCGGGCAGGGGGCCACCTCCTCCACCATTTCCGGCGTCCCGCCCCGTCCCGCCCACGCCTGGCCCGGTGCCCGGGTCTCCACAGCCCGCGGCGAGCAGTGCGACGCAGACGGCCGCCCACGCCCCTCTCCACATGGCTCCCCCCTCCGCGGGCGGAGCTTCCGTCGGGGAAGCCGGCCCGCCGTGCGTCTGGCTGGAGGGCGCTTCCCACCTCCGTCCGCCGCGCGCAGGAGAGATGGGGACGGCGCAGGCACGACGCACCGGAGGCGGTGTGTGCCTGCGGCAGGGCCGTCAGCGCGTGGGCATTGCGACCCACCGCGAGCTGCTCAGGTGTGGACACCCATCCGCGGCGCTGGGGGGTGTGCCGTGCATGCAGGCCCGCGAAAGGCGGGCGCACGTCTGCTTGCACGGCACAACCCGCATCACCATCGTTGTCTGGAGCCACCCTCGAGGAGGAGTCCCCGCATGCACCGACGCGGCATCGCCGCGGAAGGCCCGAGCGAAGCGCGAGGTCCGTGCCATGGCTGAGAGGCTCCTGCCCGGCGCGTTCATCCTCGAGCTCGATGGCCAGGGTGGTGCGTGCGAGGTCCCGCTCACGGAGCAGCATCCGCCGGAGCGGGGGACGGCGCCGCGCTGGCTCCACATCTTGCGGGACACTCCGGGGTGGGAGCAGCTGCTGCGGGACGGGTGCGGTCTGGACGAGGAGTCGCTGCGCGCCCTGGGCCGGCAACATCCCCGCGCGCTCGTCGAGGAGGAGGCAGAAGACGCGCTGTTCCTCGTGCTCGAGCTCTCCTCCCCGGAGCAGCCGTCCGGCGTCGAGCTGCGCGTGTGGGTCTCCCCGCAGATGCTCATCTCGCTCGCGCGCGGCCCGAGGCCGGCCCTCCAGACGGAGTGGGAGAAGCTGCACCGGGGAAGGGGACCCCGCTCCATCGGGGAGTTGATGGTCGCGCTGGCCGGCGACACCCTCGCTCTCGCCCAGCTGCGCTCAGTGGGGCTGGACGAGAGGCTCGCGGACCTGGAGCTCGTCTCGGAGAAGGAGAGGCTCGTGCCGATGGAGAGGCTCCGGAGGTTGCGCGTGGAGCTCATCTCCCAGCGCCGCTACCTCACCCTGGTGCACGACGCCCTCTTGCGCGTTCTCCTGCTGGAGCCGCACTTCCTGCGTCCGCAGCTGCGCACGCTGCGCACGTTGTCGCGGCAGGCCTTCACCCTGCTCGCGGAGCTGGAGGCGCTGCTCGAGCGCGCGCGGGCGCTCCAGGAGGAGGCCAACGCGCGGGAGGGAGCGCGCACCCAGCGCGCGCTCTACCTCCTCACCGTCATCTCCGGCATCTTCCTGCCGCTCACGTTCATCACGGGGCTCCTGGGCGCCAACGTGGGAGGCATTCCCTTGCGCGAGAACCCCTGGGGCTTCGGCGTGCTGAGTGTGCTGCTGCTGCTCTTCGGCGTCGTGGAGTGGCAGGTGCTTCGCAAGCTGCGGATGCTGTGAGATGAGGTCGGGCACCATGCGCGACGCCCCCGCTTTCTCCTTCCGCTTCCCCCTCGGCCCCACGCCGGTGCTGGTGGAGCCGAGCTTCTGGCTGGTGACGGCCCTCCTGGGCTACAGGCCGGGGCGGCCCGCGAAGTACCTCCTCGCGTGGGTGCTCGTCTGCTTCGTGTCGGTGCTCCTGCACGAGCTGGGGCACGCCACAGCCGCGCGCGCCTTCGGAAGCGACACGGCCATCCGGCTCTACTCCTTCGGCGGGCTCACCTTCCACCGCACCCTGGGGCGCTGGCAGGAGGTGCTCGTGTCGCTCGCGGGGCCCTTCGCCGGCTTCCTCTTCGGCGGCGTCATGTGGTTCCTGTTCCGGCACTCGCCGCCGGAGGGGCACTTCGGCCAGACGCTGGCGGTCAACCTCATGTGGGTGAACTTCGGCTGGGGCCTCATCAACCTCATGCCGGTGCCACCCCTGGACGGCGGCCACGTGCTGCTCGGCTTGCTGGGCCCGCGGCGGCGCAAGCTCGGCTACGTGCTCGGGATGGTGGCCGCGGGCGCGGTGGTGGCGCTGGCGTGGAAGCTCGGCCAGCCCTTCATGGCCGTCATGTTCGCCCTGCTCGGCTTCCAGTCCTTCCAGGCGTACCAGGCCGAGCGCGGCGCGTGAGCGCTTCTGCCGCTTGCCCTCACCCTGTCCCTCTCCCAGGGGGAGAGGGGAGTGGTGGGGGAGAGGGGCGCGGCGTCACACGGACGCGTCCCAGAGGTACGTCCACTTCAGCATGAAGACGTCCGTGGAGGGGCCCTTGAAGAGGCTCGCGGGGATGACGCCACGGGTGAGGGGCGCGTCCTCGTCGTTCTTCTGGGAGTGCGTGTAGACGGCATACAGCGTGGAGCCCAGGCGGTACTCCCAGCGCATCACCAGGTTGAGGTTGAGCGCGCCCGCCTCGAAGTCGTACGCGCTCGGGTCCGCGTCCACACGCGTGAGGTCCGTCATCCTCACTGGCGTGCCGTATGTGGGCGCGCGGGCCCCGTAGAGCTGGCCATAGGAGCCGCGTGCGCCGAACAGCTGCGCGTAGCCCTGCAGCGTGAGGGTGGGGCTGAACACCACCTGCTGCTTGAGGGTGACGGAGAGCTGGGGCGCGGAGAGGGCGCCGAAGAGCAGCGTGTCGTCGGCGGTGCGCTCCAGGTAGCGGGCGGGCCGGACCTGGCGCGAGAGGTTGACGGACAGCTTCGTCTCGAGCTTGGGCACGGGACGCCACGTCGCACCGGCGCCGCTGTAGTAGGCGGTGTGGCTCCTCAACACGCTCTGGAGGAAGCGGTAGCCGCCGACCTCGAACCAGCCGGAGAAGGGGCGGCTCGCGTCCGTCTCGGCCCCGATGTTGGCATCGACGAAGGGCGTCTTCTGGTACGGGATGCCCGCACCGCCGATCTCCCACAGGTCGAGCTCCGGGTCCTTCGCCACGAAGTTGAACCACATCACCGTGGCGTTCGGGAGCCGCGTGTTGCCCCACAGCCCGACGTCGGAGCCCGCGCCCAGGCCCCGCCCGTCGGCGCTGAACCTGCGCACCACGTAGAGGCCCGCCTCGGACTTGCTGAACGGGCCGAGCGCCTCCGAGCGCCGCCAGCCCACATCCGCGAGCACGCCCTGCACGTTCTGGTTGTAGAGGTAGCCAGGGCCGTTGATGTCGAACGTCGGCGAGGTGTGGAAGAAGTAGACGGCCGTGCGCCAGGGCTCGCCGCCCATCTTCCCGGCGTTGACCCAGGTGGCCCAGCCCATGTCGCCGTCGTCGAGCACCGTGCCGTCCCGGAGCGTCTTCGCGGGCGCCCCGCCCCTGCGCAGGCTGCCGCTCAGCTGGCCGCGAACCTCCCACTCACGGTCCTCGGTGACGACGCTGAAGTCCACCGACCCGGCGGAGCCCACCGCCTCGTCGCAGTCCTCCTCCCCGGCCTCGAGGACGGTGGGGGAGCACCTGCGCGACAGCGGCGTCACGTCCGTGAGGGTGGCGCGCACCGTGGAGTTGCCCGGCAGCTGCTTGCGGGCGGTGGCCACGAGGAAGTTGCGCGCGAAGGGCTGGCTCGCGGGCAGGTCCGAGTTGGGGCCCACGTGCAGGGGACGCAGGGGGTGGAACTGCACCCGCCCATCCTCCTCGGACTCCCCCGAGGGGTTGGCCGCCCCCGTCACGACGGCGTCGAGGATGCCCACCTCCAGGCCCTCCGCCACCTTCCCCACCAGCTTGGCCGCCCCGAGGATGGGAGCGTCCAGGCCCACGCGGCGCGAGTAGAAGAGGATGTGGGGCTGCTCGCCGAAGTGGGTCTCCGGCGCGGCGAAGAGGTCCATGCCCTCGTTGAAGAAGGGGCGCTTCTCCGGGAAGAAGAGCTCGCTGTTCCCGAGGTTGAGGCGCACGTCGTCCGCCTCCACCTGGCCGAAGTCCGGGTTGAAGGTGGCGTTGAGCGACAGCCTGCTCGTCAGCGAGGCGCGCACGTCCAGGCCCACGTCCGCCGAGGGCAGCGCGAGGGTCCCTGCGCCCACGGTCTGCCGGGGGCGCATCACCGTGCGGCCGGCCAGGTAGGGCTGCAGCTGCAGCATGCGCGGGGGCTGCAGGCCCACGAGCCCCTCGAGCGCGGCGAAGCGCGAGACGAAGGCGTTGGCCGTCACCGGCATCACCGCGCTGTCCAGCGTCTCCTGGGTGCGCCGCAGCTCGCGGCGCACGTGCAGGCCCCACGCCTGCGTGCCGTCCGAGGAGAAGCGCAGCACGTCGAGTGGGAGGACGAACTCGGCGCTCCAGCCATCCTCGCCCACCACCGCGCGGGCGTCCCACACGGCGTCCCAGTCGGGGTTGTTCTGGGTGTCCGCGTAGTACAGCTCGTCACGCAGGGTGCCCCCGGCGTTCACCGTGAAGGCGTAGCCGGTGCGGCGGGTGCGGTCCGGGTCCACCACCACGGTGACGAGGTCCGACCCCGGCGGGTTGTCCCGTCGCCCCTGTCCGCGCGCGATGCTGGCCGGCTGGCCGTCGAACGACCGGACGGCCACGTAGAGGGCGCGGTCGTCGTACACGACGCGCACCTCGGTGCGCTCGGAGGGCGCATTCCCCTCCTTCGGGAAGCTCTGGGTGAAGGCGTCGAAGACGGGCGCGTCCTTCCACGCCGCGTCGTCCAGCCGCCCGTCCAGCTCCGGTGGCGCCGACGTCCGCACCGCCTTGAAGGCACCGTCCGCCCTCGCCTCGCCCGAGACGAGAAGAGCCAGAAGGCCTCCCGCTGTCACTCCCGCTCCCCACCAGTTCCGCATCGTTCCACTCCTGCGCTGTCCGCCAGCGTCCAGACGCAAGGGACACGAAGCCATTGCGTCGGTTGCGCGGGCGTCGCGCTCCGGGTGGGGATGTCCGGGGACGCTGTGCGGAGGGTGACAGGAAGGGGGCGACGCCTGCTCGCCTGCTGGCCGGGGTCGATTCTTGAGGCCCCGGACCTCTTCGCGCCAAACTCCGACGGACATGCCCTCAGCCTTCCGCCGCTCCGACATGCTCTTCCTGGCCAGCGCCCTCGTCTACATCGCGCTGCTTCCGCTCTGGCCGTATCCGGGCGCGCCGGCGCTGAAGGTGGTTCCGCTCCTGGTGCTGTGGGTGGACCTGTTCCTCCGTCCACCCATGCCGGGCCGCGGCGTCGTGCTGACGGCGCTCGCGTTCGGCGCGCTCGGGGACGTGGCCCTGGACTTCGAGGGCCCCACCGCCTTCATGGCGGGCCTGGGGGCGTTCCTCGTGGGGCACCTCTTCTACATTGCGGCGTTCACACGGCTCGCGCGCAAGGGGACGCTGCGGTGGGGCCGCGCCGCGGCCGTCGTCGCTGCCGGGGTGGCGCTCGGGGCATACCTCGTGCCGCGCACGGGAGGCCTCGCGCTGCCGGTCGCAGGCTACGTGCTGGCCATCACCGCCATGGCGACGACGGCGGTCCTCGCAGCGCGCACGAGCCCGCTGCTCGTCATCGGCGCGCTCTCTTTCCTCGCATCCGACACCACCATCGCCATGCGGAAGTTCGTGGTGCCGCTGCCCTGGGCCGGCTACTTCGTCATGGTGACGTACTACCTGGCGCAGTACGGACTGGTCCGCGGCTGGGCGCGCGAGGTGGAGAGCGCGGACGAGTCGCTGCCCGCCGACGCTACCCTCGCGCGTTGAGCGCGGCGGCCCTCCGGCTCAGAGGCAATGCGGCGGCAGGGCTCCGCGCCCGAGCAACCGGACGAAGAGCGTCCGCGCGGCCTCGTCGCAGTGCTGGGCGTCGATGACCGCAGGCGCGAAGGCGCCACCGCCCATCGCGTACATGTATCCAATCGCGCCGCCTCCGACGGCGACGGCGCCGACCGCGAGCCCGCCGAAGGACAGCCCCAGCCCGAGCGCGGCGCCCCCCACGGCAACGAGGGCCCCCAGCGACAGCCCGCCCAGTGAGACGAGCCCCACGGCGAGCCCGCCGACCGCCACGCCTCCCACGGCAATGTTGCCGATGGCGATGACGCCCCGGGCCACCTTCGGCCTCATGGTGCGGGCATCCACGCCCATGCAGACGTGGACGAGGGGCCAGCTGCCGAAGCGCGCTGCCGACCTGTACTCGTAGCCCAGCAGGGCGCCGCGCTGCTCGCACCCGGCACAGACGAGGCGGGGCGACTCACTCGCGATGCACTCGGTGCAGACGGCCTTGCCGCAGATACTGCAGACGCCTCTCGCGGGAACGGTCGCGTGGACGAAGCAATTCATCGCTCGACCCTACTTCAGCTTCCTTGCCAACGCCGCAGGGGATCGGCACACCTCGGCCATGAGCCAGCGCACCCCGCGAGCATCGTGGCCCGTGCCGTCCACCACGCCCTGTTCGCGCGGAGTGCTCGATGCGGAATGCTCGCGTGAGGACGCTGATTCGGACACCATGCGCGCATGGTGACGTTCCATCCCGCGGGTGAGCGAGCCGTCACAGGGGTCGACCCCGCGGCATTCGGGGAGCTCGTGCGGCGCAGCGTGTGGGTGGACATCTTCGGGCCCACGCGCGAGGAGGAGCTGGCGCTCGAGGCCGCGCTGGGCTTCGGCGTGCCCACCCGCGAGGAGATGCAGGGAATCGAGCTCTCCTCGCGGCTGTACGAGGAGGAGGGCGCGCTCTTCATGACGGCCACCATCCTCACCCGGGCCGACACGAGCCATCCGGAGAGCTCCGCCGTCACCTTCATCTTCACGCCCGAGCGCCTGGTGACGCTGCGCTACGCGGACCCGGCCGCCTTCCGGCTGCTCTCCTCACGCCGGGACGTCGCCCCGCACGAGTTCCCCTCGGCGCCCAGGGCCCTGTGTGGCCTGGCGGACGCCATCGTCGAGCGACTCGCGGACATCCTGGAGAACACCAGCGCTGCACTGGACCAGCTGTCGGTGGAGATCTTCAGCGTCGAGGTGGAGGCGCTGCCGGGCGCCACCACCAGGTCCAGCGCCGCTCCCGTTCCGAGAGCCGCACGGCCCGACTACAAGGAGACGCTCAAGCGCGTGGGCCGCTGCAGCGACCTCGTGTCGCGTGCACGCGAGAGCATCGTGAGCATCACGCGCCTCCTCTCCTTCTTCCGCTCGAAGTACCGGGACGAGCCGAGGATGCAGGCCGCGCTCGCGCACCTGGACACCGTGAGCGCGGACCTCGCATCGCTCGGGGACCACGACAGCTTCCTGTCGAGCAAGGTGGCATTCATGCTCGACGCGACGCTCGGGCTCATCAACAACGAGCAGAACAACATCATCAAGATTGTCTCGGTGGTGGCCCTGGTCTTCCTGCCGCCCACGCTCGTCGCGAGCATCTACGGGATGAACTTCGAGGTGATGCCCGAGCTGAAGTGGCTCCTGGGCTACCCGCTCGCGCTCGTCCTGATGGTCATCTCCGCGGTGCTTCCCTACGCCTTCTTCAAGCGCAAGGGGTGGCTGTAGGCCTCCTCCTGCGCCTCACTCTGTCCACCGCAGGGCCTCTTCGCGGCCTGCACGCTGAAGCACAGGTCGCGCTGTGCTGAGGTTCTCCTGCCGCTCCCCGCGACGACGGAGGAGACCCCCGTGCCGACGCTTCTCGACAGCCTGCCAGCCCTCTACCGGGGGCTCTTCCCGGCCTCCTTCCACAAGGAGGTGCCCGTGGAGGAGAAGGCGACGTGTGCCCGCTGCGCCATGTGCAAGGACTCGGGCGCTGCCGCCGTGGAGTCGGTGGACGGTGTGGACCGCTTCTTCCGGCCGGACACCAAGTGCTGCACGTTCCACCCGAGGCTTCCCAACTATCTGCTCGGCGCACTGCTGTCGGACGAGCGGCCGGAGCTCGCCGAGGGACGTCGGCGCATCGAGGAGAAGCTTGCGAGCAGGGTGGGCGTGGGGCCGCAGTTCCTGCGGCCTCCTGCGAAGTACGCACTCCTCTACTCCAGCATGCGCGGGGCCTTCGGTCGCGCGGGTGCGCTGGTGTGTCCGTACTACGACACGAAGGGTGGCGGCTGCACCGTGTGGCCGTACCGCGAAGCGGTGTGCTCCACCTGGTTCTGCAAGTACGTTGCGGCGGAGGACGGGCGCAGGCTGTGGACGACGGTGAAGACGTACCTGACGCTCGCCGAGATCCAGCTCTCCCGCTACGCGCTGCTCGAGCTCCTGCCGGACTACCTGCTCTCCGGACGGGACAAGGTGGACCCGACGCACGCGCCGCTGCGCGCGGAGGACCTGGACGAGCAGCCCCTGTCGGAGAAGGAGTACCGGGAGCTGTGGGGCGCCTGGGTGGGGCGCGAGGCGGAGCTCTACCGGGCCTCGTACGAGCTCGTCCGCAAGCTGTCGCCGGAGGCGTTCCAGCGGGTGATGGGGCTGGACGGGGTGGTGGAGCTGCGGGTGCTCGAGGCACGGCACGCGGCGGCCACGGCGACGCAGCTGCCGAAGGTGCTCAAGCTCAACCCGAGCACCACCATGAAGTGGCTCCCGGACGGGAGCGTGGCGCTCGGCTGCTACAGCGAGTACGAGGGGCTCGCGCTTCCGGGTGAGGCCTATGCGCTGCTCGTGGAGTTCACCGGGAAGGAGCCGGTGGAGGCCGTGCGCGAGCGCCTGCGCGAGACGAAGCAGGCGGACCTCGGCCCGGATGTGCTGCGGGCGCTGTACCAGCACCGCATCCTCACGGAGGCGTGAGGGTCGGGAGCGGCCACGGGCCCGGCGGAGACCTCGGCTCAGTGCCCGACGATGGAGGCCTTGAACGCGGCGTCCGTCACGACGGGAGCGAAGCAGCTGGACACGTCACCGCTGGACACGCCGCTG